>LCAT01000015.1 GCA_000996695.1 candidate division TM6 bacterium GW2011_GWE2_41_16
TTTTGACATATAATTCCCCGTTAATAAGCTTTAATTTCTTGCCCATTACAAACTAACATTTTTCAATTCTTGTGTGTCTTGTTTTTGGGGGTCATTATAGTGCTTGAGACTCTTGTCGTGCTTGTTCTCGTTCTTCCTCACTCAATGTGTAAAAACGATCCCACGGATACCAGACACCTAAACGCCAGAAGCCATATCTTGGACCCCACCATAAGCCCCATCCTGAACCATACCAAGCAGCATTATCCCAGACTCCCAAGCCTCCGTAACCACCCCAACCATATCCACCTCGACCGTATCCGCGGCCGTGCCACCCATGGCCACCATGATGTCCTCCGCGTCCGCCATGGCCGCCTCTGCCGCCACCGTGACCACCTCTACCACCACCACGACCGCCACCGCCTCTGCCTCCACCGCGAGCAAGGACAACGCCAAACATAACGCACACAGCAAGGGCTGCGCATGCTAATATTTTTTTCATGAGAGATCTCCTTTTTTATATGGTTACTACTTAGTCTTCGGTATCATCATTTTGATAGTTATCTTGATCATCTTGTTCATAATCCTCAGAAGCGCTTGCAGCTTCTCCGAGCATTACGCCAGTTGCAAGTCCAGCTCCCGCCCAACCAGGGGCATAATTACCATGATAATTTCCATGGTGACCACCATGATGTCCACCTCCGAGATAACCACCACCATGTCCACCACCTCCGTGCCCACCACCACGAGCAAGAGCAATGCCACATACGAGGCACACAGCTAAAGCTGTGCATACGAGTATTTTTTTCATACGATCTCCTTTATAAAACGTTTTATATGTCTGACTACATTTTTGTTCATTAAAATAAATTATAATAGAAAATAACATTAAAATTCAATGATTTGCAAAATTATGGGTATACGGTGGTGAAATACGCATGTTTACTATGTTGACGTACAAGCTGTTATGGCGAATCATGTAGATGTTTTTTATTTTGTAAAAAATTTTATATTTTATCATAAAAATAAAATTTACAGCTTTAAGTGCATTTCTCGTCAAAAAGATGGAAAGTTTTTCTTGTATGTGTCACGGACCTCGTGCAAATATAGGGGGGCTATCGGTGACAGCCTCGAAATGTTGTGGTGATGCTTATGGCAGGCGCCTGCTTGATTTGCATCAATTCTTCAATTGAATGGGTCTAACTCGATATGTTGGCATGTAAGATTAAGTGAATTTTGATATAAAAAAAGGAGTAATGGCGTGAAGGTTCCCATGTCAGTTTTTTTATTTTTGAGTTTTCAGGTGGTAGTTCTTTTTGGATATATCACCAAAGAAATTTCGCTTGTACGTCTTTCGTATCGAGTACAACGAGCAGAACAAGAGGTTGCACGTCTTGCTACGGTGCTCAAAAATAAAGAAACGCATCTTCATGCATTGCAAAATCGAGCGCAGGTATGGGACCATGTCAAAAGTGAGTGGGGTATGAAAAAAATGGATTCTCGTCAACTGCATGAGATCTGAATGGAATCAGGAAGAAAAGGTCGTATAGTATTTCTTTTTTGTGGGGTGTTGCTTTGGGCATGTGCCATTGTGTACGTGCTTTTTTCTCTTCAAGTTCGTCACAAGGCGATGTATCAAACACTTGCACAAAATCAGTATTCGTTTGAGCGATCATTTGAAGGTCCGCGTGGTCTGATTCTCGATAGTAAGGGCCAAATTTTGGCAGGCAACAAAGATGTTGTCTCTGCCTTTATTACGCCGCGGTCTCTTGCGGATAAACAACGTACGCTTGCATTTTTACGGCAACATTTCCCTCAGGCAGCTCAAAAATTTAAAGAGCACGAAAAAAAATGTTTTATGTATATAAAGCGAACGCTGTCTGACTCAGAAATAAAGCTTGTTGAGTCGCACCCTGATTCAGGAATTCTTCTGATCAAAGAACCCGGTAGACTTTATCCGGTCGAGGCAACGCGCAATGTGATCGGTTTTGTGTCGATAGACAATGATGGTTTAAGCGGTATCGAAAAAATATATAATGCTGAGCTCAAAGGTTGTCCTTCGTTTGTGCGTGCTGAGCGCGATGGACGTGTCGGCAGTATTTTTTTTAATAAAGAAACGCTTGTGGGTGGATCGTGTGGAAAATCGGTGCAGCTTACCATAAATTCTGATATTCAATACGCCGTGTACGACCTGGTTAAGGAAACGGTAGAAAATGCGCAAGCGCTTGAGGGCGCAGCTATGGTGGTAGATCCAACAACGGGTGGCATTATTGCTATGGTGCAGTACCCCGTATGCGACCCTGAATGTGCAACATTTGATCCAACACATACAAAAAATATATGTGTAACTGATGCCTATGAGCGTGGGTCAATTATCAAGCCCTTTTGTGCTCTGGCAGCTCTCGATGAAGGTGTTGTGGATGAAAACACGATAATAGACTGCTTCAACACGCGTGAAACGTATTTGTATCATACGCGTATATCAACGGTGATCCCGTTAGGCAAGGTGCCCTTGCGTGATGTTATCGGTTTCTCGAATAACATGGGGATGGTTCAGCTCGGGCATGCTCTTGGCGAACGTTTGTGGGAGGCGTACAAAAAATATGGCTTTACTTCTAAAACCGGTCTTGAAGTACTGGGTGAGCAACAGGGCTATATGACACCCCTTAAACTGTGGACGCGTCCAACGCCACTATCGCTCTCGTTTGGCTATGAGATCAGTATTACGCTTGCGCAACTGGTACGTGGATTTTGTTTATTTGCACGGGATGGTGAGCCGGTTGATTTGCATATTTGTGTCAATTCTGAGAAAAACATGCACCATGAACCCGTGGTAAAACACAAAAAATCGATAGACCTTATGAGATCATTTTTGCAGTACACCGTTGAAAAAGGGGCCGCAAAAAGAGCCGGTCTTAAAGGATATACGGTGATGGGTAAAACCGGAACTGCGCGTCTTGCGGTGCCGGGTGGGTATGACCCAAAAAAACACGTATTATCGTTTGGGGGAATTGTTGAAAAAGGTTCCTACAAGCGTGTTATTGTGGTGTTTATTAAAGAACCGAAGGCACTGAGTGCCTCCGGTTCGAATACTGCTGCGCCATTGTTTAGATCGATCGTACAATTTTTAGTTACCTACGATCGTGTTCTTCCTGTTGTCTAAAAGGCTTGGCTCATACTGAAATGCACCTCACCATATTTTTCGTGCTGACGCTTATTACGATCAAGTTTAAAGCCCCAGTCTATCGATATAGGTGCGGGCGATGTCATGCGAATACCAAATCCAACGGCATGGCGGTAGTTAAATCGATTGTTAAACAGAGCATCCTTAGGAAATGATGCTGCGCATGGAGTATCCCAACCGGTACCACCATCGTAGAACACTAATCCGCGCATGGACATATCGTTTTTAAGGGGGAAAACAAGCTCAATATTTATGTAGCCAGCTTTTTTTGCACCAAGCGATGTGTTACAGAAGTTTGGACCGATCTGGCCGTACGTGAATCCGCGCACCGTTGTTGGTCCACCAATGTGGTAGAGCTCGCGATATGGAATCGAATAATTGTGTTTGTAGCCGAGCACAAGTCCTGCATGTGCATGGAAGTGCAAAATAAGATCGTATGCGTTAATCAATGGCGTGTACCAATGGAGGTCAGCGTCTTGTTTAAAGAATCCTACGCCATATCGACACGTTGGTATACCGAATCTGCTCGTTAACGCCCAATGATATCCATTGTTAGGCATAGCAGGGTGATTACGCATATCCTTTTCGATCAGCAGAGCAAGGTGGCCGAACGTTGCATCTTTGAATGCACAGTTGAGGTATTGCTGTACGTATGGTTGGCTTGGGAGCGCACTTACTGGTCGAGGACAGTATTTAAGTGAGTCAAAGCCACCGCCAAAGCTTACGCGTGCATAGCGTAATTTTTCTGATACAAAGCCTGCAGACAGATCTCCAAGCCACAATTTTTCGACGGGGCTTGATGTAGCGATAAAAATGTCATCGTAGGTAACCGATGTATAGTTCAGTGTTGCGGCCGAGTGGATTGGCCTATTGAATATCCATGGGTTTGTGAAACTCAAGAGCAATTCTTTGTCCAGTGACGAAATGCGTGTGTTGATATTAAACTGTAAACCGGTACCCATAATATTAGTGTCATACGCGCCTGCACCAAACTTAAAGATGGATTCGCTACTTGCTGCGCCCGGCCCAAAGCTACCTTCAACAAACAGTTTTCCTGTTTTGCGTTCATGTAATAAAAGATCAAGATCAGCGGTGTGATCGTCGAAGCGGTGCATTTTCCAGTTTACGCCATCTTGGGGATCAAAAAAGCCCAAACGTTCAACGCGTGCCTTGGATGCGTCTAATCTTCCCTGTGTGAGAAGTTCTCCTTCACAACAGGCGAGTTGTCGACGAATAACATAATCGCGTGTTTTGGTATTGCCACGTAAATTAACGGTGCCAATATAAATTTTTTCGCCCAGATGGGTATGGAATATCAACTCGACAAGGTGCGTTTTTTTGTCTGGATGAATTGCCGGTTGTACATCGGCATAAAAATATCCGTGTTCACTAAAAAATAGTTTTAGTTGTTCGATGGTCTGCTTGATCATATCTTGCGAATAGATCATACCGGGACGAATTGCTATACGGTTCTTAATTTGATCTTCGCTGAATTCTTCATTTTCGGGAGCTGATATTGATCCAATCGCATACATATCTCCTTCGTCAATAACAAAGGTAAGATCGATAGTTTTTGTGAGGGGATCGATAATTTTTTGTACATCCACAACTTGGGCGGTAATGTAGCCATGGTTACGATAAAAGCTTTCAAGAACATATTTATCATACTCAAGTGCTTCTGCTCTAAAGCTGCCCGATTTATTGAAGAAACCGAACAACCATGCTTCACGCGAGAAAAGAAGTTTGTTGAGAATTTTTGATGCGAATGCCTTATTGCCCGCAAAATGTACGCGCCGAATGTAGGTTGTTTTATTTTCAACAACCTTGATGTGTACGATCACATGTCCATTTTTAAGATGCTCAAGTTGAGAGGTGATGGTTACATAGTGGTAATCACGCTCTGCATACATACGTTTAATTTTTTGTTCTATGGCAAAAAGGTCTTCTTGAGTAATTGTTTTGATATGTGAGAGGTTAATCTTTTTTTCGATTTCAGACTGACTGAGATGTTTATTGCCTACAAAGACCCATTTTTCAACAAGTGGTTTTTCATGTAATACGATTTTAAGATCAATAAGGTTTTCAGAGACAGGAACGGTAAATAGTTCGACATTTTGATAAAAACCAAGTGAATACAGTGATTTTATCGCGAGAGAGGTTTTATTTTTGAAGAAAAAGGTTTGTTCCTTGAATGGAATTTTACTATGAATAACAGAGTCGGTTGTATGCGTATTCCCCACAATAATAATTGCACGTATTTGTTTAGGAATATCGATGTTTTGGACGTTTTGAGGCTTAAGATCTATTTCTTGTGTTTCTTGGCTGTAGTGGTTGTTATACCAACATGATAGAATAAGGCATACTATCAACCTGAACTTTGATCCGTAGCACTTTGGTGTCATTCTTACTCTCCCACTGATCTTCGAATTTTCTCTACCTAAGCTTTTTTTCAAAGGTTATTACTATGCAAAATCGAGCTGTAGCGCACTGTGTCATTAAAAATACCATGTCGGGCAAGAAAGAAAAGGTTGTTTTTGAACCTGGTCAACAAGTGAACGTGTATGTTTGTGGTATAACTCCTTATGATTATGCGCATCTGGGCCATGGGCGCTGTAATGTAACTTTTGATGTGTTAATAAGATTTCTTAAAGAACTTGGTACATCCGTACACTATTGTCGTAATTATACCGATATTGACGACAAACTTATGATGCGCGCTGAACGTGAGCTTGGTTCTGAAAACCGGTACGTTGAAATAGCAGATCGCTTTATTGCAGCTTTTAGTGAAGATATCGCAGCTCTTGGGTGTCTCACTCCTGATTATCAACCGCGAGTAACCCAAGAAATTCCCGATATCATCAATAGCGTGCGAGTGCTTATTGATCGTGGATATGCATATGTGGTTGATGGCGATGTATATTTTTCTGTTGATTCGTTCGATGGATACGGACAGCTTTCGAAAAGAGATGTTAATGACCTCGAGGTTGGTGCTCGTGTTGCAGTGAGTGATAAAAAGCGAAATCCTTTAGATTTTGCTGTATGGAAAAGCGAAGACGAAGGTACTTTTTGGGAAAGTCCATGGGGCTGGGGCCGGCCAGGTTGGCATATTGAGTGCTCAGTTATGGCTTATAAACATTTAGGTGAGGTCATAGATATTCATGGCGGCGGCATGGATCTTATTTTTCCGCACCACGAAAATGAGCGTGCGCAATCATGTGCCATGCTTGGGGTAGACCCTGTGCGTATATGGATGCACAACGCGTTTGTACAAATTAATAATGAAAAAATGTCTAAATCGTTAGGCAACTTTTTTACCCTGCGCGATTTATATCAAAAATATGATCCAATGGTTTTGCGTTATATATTTTTAATGCACCACTATCGCTCGCCAATCGATTTTTCTTTTGATTTGTGTGATATGGCAAAAACTACCTACGAGCGTTTAGTTCGCATGCTCGGTGATATTGATGCGCAAAGGCCCGTTAATTTTGAAGGTCCGTACATGCAGCGCATGATGGAGTTTATGCTCGATGATCTCAATACCGTGGGCATGCTCGGAGTCGTGTTTGATGCACTTAAGGATACTGATACAACCGAACGCGCGCATATCAAATGGTTCTTGCAGAATATCTGTGGGCTTGCTCTGATAAAACAACCATTAGTTGAGCTTGAGCTATCTGCTGAGATTAAAGAGCTGATTGATCAGCGAGTTGCTGCTCGTGCAGTGAAGGATTGGAAAAAATCAGACGAGCTGCGAGACAAGCTCGCAGCCCTTGGACATAAAGTTCAGGATAAAAAACTATAATTAATCTTCGACTACGCTTCGGCCCGCAGAAATGATTTTAAAAAGCTTTTTGTGGGCCTGAGCTTTTTCTGAACTGTTCAACGAGTTGATGTACAACTCTAGACGTTCAAAAATTTTCACTGAAACTTCTTGGTTCGTGTTCAGAATCAGAGAAGTAATTTCGTCTACTTGTTGTAATACACAGGTTTTACATGCGCTTAAACACGCATGATATGAGGATCCGTTTTTGTGTTGAATTTTCATAACAGGGTCCGCTTCATACTTTGCCTGCAAAAAGGGGATATACTCACCACAGATGTAATTCATTAAAAACACCCGTACGTTTGCCGGATCCATGTGTGTATCCCCAAATTTTTCACTAATCCATTGTGATATTTTTTGATCGATGATGCCCTCAGATTTTTTTAATCTTCTGTTGAGCTCGGCCCCATTGATATAGACATATTCTATCGTAGGAGTGATGTTTGGTACGGTTGTTTGTTGTTGCATGCCATATGCTGAAATAATGGTAAAAATGCATAAAAGCGGCAATATGCGTTGTATGGTCATGAGTTATCCTTCGGATGGGTAAAACAGTTTTTTTTAAAAACAATTACGTTTAACGATCTGGTTAGTATAATTTTTTGCCGCAGAATGCGCTACTTTTTGCACATAAAAAAGAAGCATGCCACAAAAAGTGACATGCTTGTGAACGTTGTAAAATAGGGCTACCAGTTATTAGCCCAAGTATGTTTTAATTTTTTCTTTGAGCGAATCTTTGCCGATAAAGCCAACCTCTTTGCCTTTGATCTGGCCGCCTTTGACGAACACGAAGGTAGGTATCGAGGTCACGCCATAACGGATCGCGAGCTCACGAGCTTCATCAACGTTGATAGATGCAAAGATGTACTGATCGCCCATTTCTTGTGCAAGCTTTTCGAATACCGGCTTCATTTGTTGGCAAGGCCCGCACCAGGTTGCATAAATGTCGAGCACCACAGGTTTGGTTGCTTGAGCAATTTCTTTTTCGAAATTGTCTTGTGTGATTATAATAACCATACGCCATCCTTGTTTTGATACATTTTTTTGTGAGCTGAGACAACAATTTTCAACGTATCAATATCCGAAGCATGATGCAATAATTGTTAAATTTAATGAGAGACAAAATTTTTTATTTTACACTTAATTAGTATCAAAAATATGGCCAAAGATATTAAGATCGTTGGATAATAGATAAGATAAGCTAAATGCTAGTTTGAAGGGAGTTGTACGTGAAGTTTAGTGTAGTGGCCGATACGTTTGCTCGTATCGAAAAAATTTCTGGGCGATTAGAAATATCGCGTGAGCTTGCAGGTGTATTTGAGCATGCAACACCGGCAGAAGCGCAGTCTATTGCATATATGTGCCTTGGATACGTACGTCCTCCCTATGAAGGCACGCAGTTTAATGTGGCTGAAAAGACTATCATGACTATGATGCAGGACCTTTTCGGGTTGCCAAAAAGCGAGGTGAATGCATTGGTAGATACCTGTGGCGATGTAGCATCCGCTTTTACGCGCAAGGCATCGTGCCAAGATACACAAAAAACGGTGCACGAGGTGTATCAATCATTGCTTAAGATAGAAGCCATCGAGGGCACGGGCTCCCAACAAATTCGTTGCGAGGAGCTTTACAAGTTGGTTTGTAGTGTTTCACACGTTGAAGCTGAGTACATCACTCGGATAGTGCTTGGAACATTGCGTTTGGGCTTTTCTGATATGACGTTGCTTGATGCATGGTCGATGATGCTTGCGGGCGATAAATCGTTACGTGCGCAGCTTGAGTATGCCTATAACGTGTGTGTTGATATTGGGCGCATTGCGCGCGTGGTCAAAGAATCTGGTGCTGCCGGGCTCGAACACATTGGTATAGAAGTGGGTATCCCTATTCGTCCTGCAGCTGCTGAGCGACTTGACTCTGCTGCCGCAATTATTGAGAAAATTGGTTCCTGTTGTGCGCAGCCAAAAATTGATGGATTTAGGCTTCAGGTGCACCTTGATTTTTCAGGTCATACAAAAAAGTATCGTTTTTTTTCGCGTAATTTGATCGATATGTCAGGGTTGTTTCCTGATCTGGTTGCTGAACTTAAAAGTTTGCCGGTCAAAAACATTATTCTTGAAGGCGAGGCGATCGCATATGACGAGAGCTCTGGAGAGTTTTTGCCGTTTCAAGAAACGGTTAAACGTAAACGTAAACACGGGGTTGAAGAGTTTGCCCAAGAACTACCGATCAAACTGTTTATTTTTGATTGCATGTATTATAACGGTGAATCGTTACTCGATAAGACTCAGCAGGAGCGTAGGAACGTGCTTATGGGCTTAACAAAAAAAGAAAATCAAGAACTTACGCCGCATGTTGAGCTTATCGAGGAACGCTGCTTTAGTTCTGCCGCGCCTATGGAGACATATTTTTGGGATCTCATAGGTAAAGGCTTTGAGGGGTTGGTGGTCAAAAAAACGGATTCACGTTATCAACCGGGCAAAAGAAATTTTAATTGGATCAAACTTAAGCGCCAGGATACTGGCTCGTTGAGCGATACGATAGACTGCGTTATTTTAGGATACTATGCAGGTCGTGGTAAACGTGCGAAGTTGGGTATAGGAGCTTTTTTGGTGGGCGTGTATAACAGTACAAATGACACCTTTGAAACTATTGCAAAAATCGGCACGGGCATGACCGATGAGCAATGGCTCGAGGTAAAAATTTTGTGTGATCGCAGTGCAGTTGTATCGCAACCATCACGTGTGGTGTGCGCAAAGGCTTTATATCCCGATATATGGGTTGAGCCAACATATGTGTGTGCGGTACGGGCTGATAATATTACTCGCTCGCCATTGCATACGGCGGGTAAAACGGCGGATGATCTAGGCTATGCCCTGAGGTTCCCGCGATTCATGTCCTATAGACCTGACAAAAACCCACAGGATGCAACAACTACCAAAGAGATTGCTGATATGTACAAACGAAGCTCGTCGCTCGTTGAAAAAGAAAAATGAGAAAAACAAAAATTTTCGATAAAAGAACCCGAAAAACTAGCACGAATTTTTCGGGTTCTTTTATCATGGCTATGTGCAATTAAAGCGACAAGTTGCGTAATCGCTCGTTAAGAGCATGCGAATATGCAAGACTAAGTGCTTCAATATAAGCTTGCGCAACAGCCGTTCCATAATTTTTTGCATAGTGTATGCCAAATTTTGTTGCTTTATCATGGGCATCGGTAATGGCGAGAAGTTCTTTGTTTATCGTTTGTAGTTGAGCTTTAAAATTTTCTTGAGCATTGAGGTCCATTTCGGCGATGCCAGGATACCATTTTGTAAAAGTAGTAAGAGCGCTTGCAATATGTTTAGCAAGTTCTTTTTGAGATATACCTGTTGATGAAGTTACAAAATTCATCAAATTCCACATATTGTTTATGAATGCGTTTACGGTTCCTTCCATTGCTTTCAATGAATCGATATTTTCTTTTGCTGCAATATCTTGAATTTTCTTAATGAGCTCTTTTGATTGGGCCTCATAAAATCTTTGTGTATCTGCTGATGTTATTTTGTTTTTTTTGTTTTCTGGTTTGTTATTCCATTGTTCTACCGTGAGTACCAGACTCTCAGAAGAAGGTTGTGTTGTTTGAGGTTTAGATGGTTTAGCGGGCGACTGGGTACCTGGTGTTGATTGTTCCAATGGTTGCTGTTGTTTTGATGGATCAATTTGATTACGTATGAAGGTGAGTAAGTTGAGGACGAGCTCAATACTTTTTTGTTCGAACTCGGTGTCTATCTTTGAGAGTTTCTTTTCTAAACCTGTTATATATTTTTGAAGCAAGAGGTTAATTGTGCTGCGTTGTTCAAAGGTGAGACTCCTTCCTTTTTCTACGAGTGGTTCCCATACCTGTTGTTGTACACGCTTAAGCATGATGCTTAGATCTATGGTTTCTTCTGTTTTATCGATAGCGCCGATGGTCGTAATAAGCATAGTTTTCTGCTGAGCATCGATGAGAACCGTTTTTAAATTGGATAGTGCATTGATTGAGGGTTTAACTAATAAAGTTGGAAGAGTATATTGCTCAAATTCTTTGAATAAATTTTGTATAGATCTGATTTTTTGTTTTTGCTCAGAAGAGAGAGCTGCAAGTGCTTTTTGCTGCAGAGTTGGGTTTATTTCACGCTCTTCAACAAAAGTGCGAGGAATTTCTTTTGTGGCACCGTACGTTTGAGTGCTTAATACTATGATCAATGTTATCAGTGAATATTTTGTAATGTCGTGTTGCATAGCCGCTCCCTTTTTTTATACATGAACACAGGTTTTGAGTTCTCCGCTTTTAGCTATAGGTTATTTTTGAGTTTTTTACAATAATGCATGCTTACGCCTGCTGATGCTTTCTGTCTGCCGAGGTTCCTGTTCTTAAAGGGTTGGCTAAAGCCGATTTGGGGATTGTGCATAAAAAAAGGGCCGCGTAAACGCGACCCTTTTGATTGATTTCGTATCAGAGATTATGGCAAGAGCCATATTTAGTTAGAGCGTGGCCCTCGACGAGAAGAATCACGTCGGGCATATCCGCCGCCGCTTCTACCTTCTCCACCGCGACTGTAACCGCCACGAGATGATCGTCCGCCTTCTGAGCGTTGGAACCGATCTCCACCGCGTCTATCTCCACCATCAAATTCTTCGCGAGCCATTTCTTTACGTGGATTGAGTCTGCGGCCCTTAAGCTCGTCAAATTTGAGAAGCTCTATTAGGCGAGCACAATGATCAATGCCCACGATTACAAAACTTTTACGACGAATAACGCGTACTTTTTTGAGATCTTCGGGATTGAAGCCTTTGTCGATAATATGCTGCAGAAGTTCTTCTTGGCTTAGTCCATCTTCTGAACCTACGCCGAGTGATACTTCGCATATTGAGCTATCGAGTTCATCTGAGTGATGATTATTTTGTGCATGTTGTGCAATATCGCTTTGTTTGAGCAATTCTTTAAATGATGCTTCAAACAGATAGGACACAAAAAGCTGTCTCAAAATCTCAGGTGAGTACGTTGATACATGGTTGTTTAAGTTTTCTTTTACCAATGTCTCAAGTTCTGTATTTGCAGTGTATTGATGATCTGCAGACATTTCTGAGATAATATTAAACTTTTTATACAAAGCATTAAGTCTTTGCATGGTAATGTCTTTGAGCGATGGCACGAGTATCGGTTGTATCGTAACTGAGAATCGCTTCTCAAGAATACGAATGGTACGTATTTCGCTCTTTGGGATAAACGAAATAGCGATACCTTCTTTACCTGCTCGACCTGTACGACCAATACGGTGCACATAACTTTCCAAATCCTCAGGAAGTGAAAAGTTGATAACGTGTGTCAAATCTGCAATATCAATACCGCGCGCTGCAACGTCAGTTGCAACAACAATGGTGATGTCTCTATTTTTAAACTTTTTAACAATAAAGTTGCGTTGCGGTTGGCTCAAGTCTCCATGAAGCGCACCGACAGGGAACCCTTTTTGTGAAAGGCGTTCTGCGATTTCACTGGTAAGCAATTTTGTTTGGCAAAATATAAAGCCATAAAAATCTGGTGCTGACTCGATAAAACGAGCGAGAGCATCAACGCGTTCTTTGATAGGAGCTATGCAATAAAATTGCTTAACCGTTGTGGTACCAATGCCTTTTTGGCTGACGCGAATAGTATGGGTATCTGGCATATGTGTACGCATTAAATCGCTGATACCGGATTTAACTGTTGCTGAGAACAACCAAATTTCTTTATCTCTGTTTGATTTGTTAAGAATAATCTCAACTTCTTCTCTAAAGCCCATATCAAGCATGATATCTGCTTCATCAAGAACGAGAGTTTTGAGATGATCAAGAACAAGTGTTTTACGCTTAAGATGGTCATTGATACGTCCGGGTGTTCCGATGACGATCTGTTGGCCAGAAGATAATTTTCTGAATTGATCTTCGAGCGATACGCCGCCATATACCGCGGTCATTGAAATTGAAAGTGCATCAGTGAATGGCTTAAGCGCTTCATAAATTTGAAGAGCAAGCTCACGTGTAGGGGCAACAACAAGCGCTTGAGTTTTTCTGCTTGAGGTGTCGATACGTTGAACGAGAGGAAGTCCGAATGCAAGTGTTTTTCCAGTGCCTGTTTGGGCTTGACCGTGCATATGAGCATGGCTTGTTGCGAGCAGGTAAGGGATAGCTTTGCGCTGAATATCCGTTGGCGTTGTAAACCCAAGGCGCGCAAGCGTTTCTTGCACTGCAGGCTTAAGCAACGTCATTGACTGAAAAGTGTCTGGAATAGTGGTCATGAAAAGGCCTTTTTTGGTTAAAAAATATGCATATGCACTGAAGTATGGCAAAGCCATTTTGGCACGCGCAGATAAAATTAAGTATGGATTGCATTAAAATGCAATATGCGTAATTTCAAATGTGCACATCGCAATGGGTTGCGCTATAAATTATAAAAAAATATCGAAAAAAAAGAAAAATTCTTTTATATAGATATTACAATGATCGAACGATAAACATAACATTATTATTGTTTTTTTGCAAAAAAATTATGGCAAGGTCCACATGACGCTTGCCATAAGTCTTAACGTGTTTCTTTATAAATGTTCTTGAATAAACTCAATTAATGTACCAAACGTGATTAATGATTCAGCGTCTTGGTCACTGATATCAATGTTAAATGCTTCTTCAATATTCATCATAAGTTCAAAATGTTCGAGTTCATCGATACCCAAAAGATCAAGGGATATATCGGGTTGCTCTGTAATAAGAGCCTGTATTCGATCAAAATCGCCGGTTACTTGATCGGCAATAATAGAAGTTACCGTGTGAGCAATCTCATGTTTTTGCATGTGCGCATCCTAAATTAAAAATTTTTCCCTATAAATTTTTTGAGCCTATTACAACTCTCATTCCAGCCAATCATTACTATACAGTCACCAATGCCTATACTTTCAGTTTTTCCTACCAAAGCATATCTGAGAAGATGGGCAACAGCTTTGAGCGTGGTGACATGCGTGTTGCAGGTTTGCTTAACGTGTTGCATGTAACTTTCTTTGGTGTGTTCCCCTGAATATGTCACAAAATCATTCAAGAATGCTACAAGTTGTTGTTGTGTAAGACCAGATGCAGTCATGAGTTGTTCAACGGTATGTTGGTCCAGTTGCGGTTGTTGATACAGCGTGTCGAGTTCTTCAATAAAATCTTTAAGTGTATGTACACGATCAATAAACAGAGCAATGCCTTTTTGTAGCACATCTATAGACCATGTGCTATAACGTTGCGAGAGGTTGACATTCATATCGGCAAATATGCGTTCAATAATTTGAGCAGGTGTTAAACGTTTGATATACACGCTGTTAAGCCACAAAAGCTTGGTCATATCAAACATAGAACCCTTTTTGCCGATTGCCTTCAGGGAAAAATGTTCAATCATTTCCTCACGTGAAAAAATTTCTTGGTCACCATGTGACCATCCAAGTCGCACAAGATAGTTGCATAAAGCTTCGGGTAAAAAACCGTTCTTTTTATAATCGACTACCGATGTTGCAGCATCTCGTTTGCTCAGTTTTTGACCTGTCGGTCCAAGTATGAGAGGTACATGACCGAATAATGGTACACTCCATCCGCATGCACGATAGAGCCATATTTGCTTGGGCGTATTAACTAAATGATCTTCTCCACGGATGATGTGAGTAATGCTCATGTATGCATCATCAGCCACTACCGCAAAGTTGTACATAGGGAGCCCGTCAGAGCGTAAAATAATAAAATCATCGAACTGTTCGCGTATAAACGTTACTTCGTCACGAATAATATCGTTAAAATGAAGTCCCATGTTAAGTTCACGCGTATCATGATCGGGAACCTTGAAGCGAATAACATACGGCTTACTTGAATCCTCTGTAATACCTGCCTCATGACGGTGCAAACAGTGGCGATCATAGAGGCGATACTCACCATCCGAGCCTTGTGCATTACTGCCTAAACGATCGTCCAAATCCTGTGGTGTGCAGTAGCATTTATATGCTTTACCTGATGCAACAAGTTCTTGAGCAAGTTGCTGATGGACCTTTTTACGTGTTGACTGTATCAGGATAGGCTCGTCAAAAGTGATGCCAGTCCATGAAAACCCATCAAGAATTGCCTGAGTGTATTCCTGTGTTGAGCGGTCTTGGTCAGTGTCTTCAATGCGAAGCAAAAAAACGCCTTTAAAATGACGTGCAAATAACCAGTTAAACAGAGCCGATCTGAGTCCGCCGATATGTAAATTGCCTGTTGGTGAAGGAGCGAATCGTACACGGACCTGTGAATTTTGTGTTGACATGTGAGAACCTCATAACAAAACTCCTCGCGAATGCTTTGTGTGCTTTCGCGAGGAGCCTACAGTTTTTTATTTTAATCAACGATCGTTTTATCGTTGACCATTTGGTCGAACGATTTATGCGCGATACTCTTTTAAGTCGAGAGCCCGACGCGCCCAATTTGATGTCTTATCGTCAGAGCCGAACTCTTTAATCAACGGATCCCAAAACGTGCATGCTCCATCGTAATCAAGAGCATCGTATTTTAGTTTTCCTAAATAAAAGAGCGCCATGTCGCGAAAGGCACTTTTTTTGTCAGCAACATATTCTGTAAGGATTTTTTCACCCGTCGCACGTATGTCGTCTGCATCAGAGTCTGTCATCAAAAGAGCTCTTTTGATCGTATATAAATCGGTAAGAAATGTATGCCGAGGCATGCGCGATAAAGCACTTTTCAGCATATCTTGTGCAGTAACTGCATCGCCCTTATCCAATTTGATTTGTGCTTGATAAAGACCACAAAGTGGAGCATAAGAGCTTCGCGAGTACGTTGATGCTGTTTTTTCGAACATATCATAGGCACGATCAATGAGTGCAGTTTTTGCATCACCTTGTGCACCTGCAGCTTGATCGTATATATCAAGAGCTCGAGCGAATGTTTTGTGTGCTTTTTCTTCGTATCGATGTGCATACCATTTATATGCGCCAATACCCACAAAAAACACCAAAACAGCGACGAGCGCAAGTGCAATTTGTCGCGCCATTCGATACATCTGCGGAGTCAAATGCATCATCATAATCTATTCTCCCATTTTTTTAAGGACTATTCTTGAACGTTGTTTTCTTGAGCTGTTTTAGGAGCAGCAGCTTCTGTTTTCAGCTGAGCTTCTTTGCGGCCAAGAGCGCGATCCATTTTTGTCTTCAGAACCTTGCGTCCTTTGTAAAATCCGCACGTTGAACATGCCTGGTGTGGTTGCAGAGGGGTTGCGCATTCTTTACACAAGCCAAAAGCGGCTGGTCTAAGAAACTTGTTTGCTTGACGCGAATCACGACGGGATCGCGATACTTTACGTTTTGGTACTGCCATGATAATGAACTCCAACAATAATAGAAAGGTTTTTCACACGCTGAAAATATGTGACAGACGCCACTATGGCCCGCTTAAGTATACTCCAGGATTATGTAAATGCATCGTGCCATTTTACGATCACTGATTTGCATAGCTTAATGGACTTCGCTTATAAGTCTAACTGTTTTTATGTTTTGTTTCAAAAAAATATAGTAAAATTCACTAGTTTCGCTCTGAAGCCGGCGAAACAATTTCGAGACGCATAAGACTCGTGTGTGGGTAATAAAAAGCAAGCACGTCGCGATACGAGTATCCTTGACGAACCATTTCTTTCGCTCCCCATTGGCACAGCCCAAGATGATGCCCGAATCCCTTGCCCACAAAATGAATGCCACGATCATCTAAAAATGCATCGTATAAAGAACTTTTTATTTTTTTAAACAGAGAATACATTTTTTTGCCTGATATTTTGAGCGTGTCTTTTTGCCATTTTATCGTGATCTCTTTTACTGCGCCCGCCTTGTCAGTCCTACTTACGGATACTGATACAAGGTTGCCCCGGGCTTTCTTTTTGGGGAACTCTGATCGTATTTTTTCTTCGAACATTTTTTGTGGGTAGATCGTTTCCCATGAAAAAGCTTTTGCTTTTGAGCAAAACGTACATGCCTGAGTACGCGCAAGATACGGAGCTTTTTCAAAATTTGCGACGCCTTCAAGTAAGTTTGGTTTAACGCCACCGCAACAAATATCATATCGGGCATCAATCGGTTTTTTTCCCCAAGTAATAATAAGTCCAGATGTTTTTTGAGTAGCTTTTTCCAATTTAGGATGATTATGGATCCCGCGATATGTTTGGTGAGCGTTTGTGCACTTGATATCATACCATTTGCGCGTGCCAGCCTTTGCTTGCGTGCGCGATTCAATCACCCTAAACACAAGATAAGTGCGAACCATGATGGCAAACGTTTTTTGGACTTCAATGTCCCAGTCAATACAACTTTCGCAATACAAGACTGACATAACATATATTTCACTATCCAGAACATTTATAATCGAAAATGTATCATTTTCGCATATACACAAAATCGATCCGGGATATTTTTGGCCGTTCCACTCAATAAGATCGTCTGATTTTTTAGGATGGGCCCAAACATAGCGACTTGTTGCCTTGAGTTTGGTTTTATCAGTTTCTTCGTATAAAAAATATCTGTTTTTGTTTGCAGTAACAAACCCATTTTTAAGTCCAAAGCTTACCACAGGAGTATCAATTGTTCCGTGTATGGCGCTATTTTCGACATCTTCCAATACAAAACCACTTTTTGTTTTTAGATTACAAAAAGTACTTTTTTGTGGGTACTGTTCTTTGGTGAGTAAAACGCGCATGGTGAATGCGCTCAGTGCGATTGGTGCACATAATATGCATACAAATAAAGCGTAAAAAACATGTTTAGAAAAATTTCTCATGAATAATTTACATTTCGTTTAAAGTGTTTTTTATTTTTGTTGTAAAAATCGTGCACTTATCTGATGTGTTCAGTACATTACTGATGTATAAAATGATATGTTTTTAAAGTGAATATATTCTATGTCGTGTGAGTCAATTTTTATACATTATGGCGAAAGCCATTTAGGCCCGCTCAAAAGTGTTTTTTGTTTATGTGATTAAATCACACTATTCATGATCACGAATGTGCATGGCTTAGTGGACCTCGGGGAGTGTTTTTTTTTCATCAATGCCCTTGTTTGCTAATTCATCAGCACGTGAGTTTTTTGAGCGTATTACGTGTTTTATGCTACATGCGGATGATGCAAGCACTTCTTGAATGCAGTGAGAAAGAGCCTTGAGTATCGAATTTTTAATTTTATAATTTCCTTGCATCTGTTTGACCATAAGTTCAGAGTCAGAATAAATGAGTAATGTATCACACGATGTGGTGAGCTGTCGGTAAAAAAACAGTCCAAGGGCAAGCGCGATATATTCTGCCTGATTGTTTGTTGCTTTGCCTATGTAAAAGCCATCAGCAAAAACTTCTTGACCATTTTTTAACAAACAAACACCCACGCCAGCAGGACCAGGGTTGCCGCGAGCCGCCCCATCAACATACAGTTCCCATAGAATCTGTTCTTGTTGTTGCTCACGGTATTCGTCAAAAAGAGTCATTTGCTCAAAAGAACCCACGGGCAGTCCCCTCTACTAAAATGTGCGATACAATAATCTATAGCAGCCTCTGCATAGCAAGCGTCTTTTATGAACCAATGCATTTTTTTCTGATTCATTAAGAACATAAAAGCACGCGGTGCATACATCTTTTTCGACGGGTACCACAGGATTTTTTATTTTTTTACGCATATGTTCGTATTCATCTAAAAAGCTTTTTTCAATGCTGCTGAGTTGAATTGTTCGTTGCTGATTATATCGAATAATTTCAGTTTCTAGGGCATGTATTTCATCTGTGAGAAGCGCTATTTCTTTTGTTTCGCTGATGTTTTGATCATCGAAACTTTTTTGTTGTTGTTCAAAAGCAAGATGCGCTTTTTCTGCAGTCTCGAGCATTTCAATAATACGTGTTTCTGACGCATCTCGTTGTTCTTCGAGCTTTTTGATTTCACGTTCAAGAGCGATAATTTCTTTTGAGCTCTGTAATAAATTTTTCGCACGTTCTTTTGTTGCGATCGTTTTTTCGAGATGAGCGAGATCAGCTTCTTGAGTTTTGATATCCAATTGCATGCGTTTGAGCTGTGCGCGTAATTCATCAAGGAGCGCAGAAGCTTTTTGCTGAGCTATTTGTTTTTTTTGTTGATTTTTTGAGGCGGTATCACGCTTATGCTCAAGCATGGTAATGTGCGCATCGAATTCAACAAGAGCTATAAAGGCATCAAAAGGATTGTGCTCCACGTGTTTTCTCCACCATGCCGTTTAATAAATTTTTAAAATGCATGTATGCGACGTTTACTGTTTGCGAATGCGCCCACAGCTCGCTTATGCCACAAATTTCTTGTGCCTTGCACATGGGGCTTCGTCGGGCAGCTTTCGCTTGTGCTAAAAATATCAAAAGTTGAATAATTGTCTTTTTCATTTAAGAAAGTTTCCGCCGTCGCCACAAGGGCTATGTCGGACAAGGGCCTGCCAACCGAAGCCTCTGGCGTAGGTTGGTGGGCCCACCAGGATTCGAACCTGGGACCTCTCGGTTATGAGCCGATTGCTCTCACCGCTGAGCTATGGGCCCGACACATATTTCAATAACGTATAGCAAAATTCGCTTAAATATATACATCAATATTGCATTTTTAAACATATAATCAATAAACACATGAGTATAAGTCAAAATAGCGAACGCTATACTAAACTAAAAAAAAAGAGACCTCTTGTCCAATCAGTTGTTTTTATGATTTGGTTCGTAACAAATTCTTTTTCGACAAAATTTCTAAAAGAACGTAGTATAAAATCGAGCTTCGTCTGTATCAATAAAACTTGCTATAGCATTCATCGGAGGGCCCATGTCAGGACACTCAAAATGGAAAACGATTAAACATAAAAAAGCGCTTACTGATGCAAAAAAAAGTAAGCATTTTTCGAAGGTAATTCGAGAAATAGAGGTTTGTGCTCGAGCTGGTGGCGGCGATCCCGCAGCTAATGCAACTCTTCGAACTTTGTTGGAAAAAGCACGTGACATAAATATGCCGCTTGAAAACGCGACACGCGCTATCAAAAAAGGTACCGGAGAGCTTGCTGGCGAGGCGTATGAAGCGTACACCTACGAAGGATATGCGCCTCACAATATTGCGGTGATGATAGAAGTTTTAACGTCAAACAAAAACCGTACGATTAGTGAACTCAGACACGTTTTTAATTATAAAAGCGGAATCCTGGGAACAACGGTTGGTTGGATGTTTGATCGTAAGGGCGTCATAACGTTTGAAAATAAAAAACCGCATACTGAAGACGAACTTTTAGAACTTTTGATCGATTATGCCGTTGACGATATTTCTGTTGATGATGACATGGTATCTATTACCATGGACCCCAAAGCTCTCGAACAAGTTAAGCATGCTTTGGTAAGCGCGGAAATACCGGTTAAAGATGCGCAATTAGAATGGGTTGCAAAAGACTCTGTTGCGCTTAATGAATCGCAAACAAACCAAGTATTAGACTTTTTGGATGCGCTTGAAGATCTTGATGACGTACAAAATGTGTTTAGCAATCTTGGCTAGAAGGGAACGAGATGATGTTATCGAGCATGACAGGGTATGCTGCGCATAAAACAATTATTACGCATAAAAAAAAGAAGCTTACACTCACTATTGTGATGAAGTCCGTTAATGCGCGTTTTTTTGAATGCTCGGTGCGTTTGTCCTCTTCCATAAATCATCTGGAAACAGCTTCAACAAAAAAGTGTAAAGAGAAACTTTTACGTGGAACCATATCTCTCTCGATGTATCTTGATCAAATCGATCTGGAGCCTCAAAGTTATCAGCTTGTTGATGAAATGGCTCAGCTATACGTAAAAGCAGCTAAAAAATTAAAAAAAGATTTTAAGCTTGACGATGATATTTCTTTGAACACGCTGATGCGGCTTCCGGGAATGTTTGTTGAGTCAAGCGAGCGAGAGGTTGATTCTCCGCTCGATAACACGATTTTAAGCGCGCTTGATGAGGTTGTTGAAAAACTGCATCAGGCACGTTTGATTGAAGGCAAAACTATTTATGCAGATCTCAAAAAGCATGTAACCGATCTGACGAATCATATCAATGAGATTTCAAAATCCGTTGAGCAGGTGATTGCTGCTCGTAAAGAGTTGGTTGTCAAAACAGTCGAAGAGGTTGTTTTGCAAACGGCTTCGACAGAATCGTTTTTTGATATTGTGCAACAGCAGCTTGATCGCTTGGATATTCATGAAGAGCTTATGCGTTTCAAGACGCACCTTGTTTTGATTCAATCGGTCCTTGACTCACATGAGCCTGAAAAAGGCAAAAAAATAGACTTTGTTCTGCAAGAACTACTCAGAGAAATTAGCACCATAAGCGCTAAAAGCAGTGATGCCTTAATTTCTAACCGTGTGATCGATGTCAAAACGTTGCTCGAAAAGTGCCGTGAACAATCACACAATATTGTGTGATAAAGAGAATTTTCGAGAATAACCAATGAGGGCTCTGCCCTCACCCGCAAGGGTCAACGACCCTTGACCCATTGAAATAGTTGCATGGGCGATGACACGGCAATTGCCGTTAGTAAGCGAGGAAATATCAAAACGGTCAAAACCGTTTTGATATTTCCTCAGGTTTCGAGCTACGCACTTAGAGATATCTTAATATAGTCAGGTCAAGCGCTCCCAGCCTACGCCAAGGCTTCGGCGGGCAGGGGGCACAGGTCGCGGGTCGAGGGTGAATACCCTCGCGGGTTAAGGGCGGCGCCCTTATCTTCTTATTATCTTTATAACTCTTATAAATTTTAAATAGCTTGTAGTGATCCATGGATACACGCCAATACTTTACACATTTGCATTTGCACACGGACTACTCGCTTCTTGATGGCGCAATAACCATCGACAAGCTCGTCGAGTTCGGAAAAACCCAAAAGCGTCCAGCTTTAGGTATCTCAGACCACGGCAACATTTTCGGCGCCGTTAAGTTTTTCCAAAAGTGTAAAAAGGCTGGCATTAAGCCAGTGCTCGGTATGGAGTCCTATTTTACCGAGGACGCGTCCATAAAGAACTCTGCGAACCGTTATTATCATCTTATGCTGCTGGTGAAGAACAAGCAGGGCTACAAAAATTTGTGTAAATTGATCGCGTTTTCTTATCAACAGGGCTTTTACTTTAAGCCGCGTATCGATTACAACATCCTTAAAGAGCATTCTGAAGGTCTCATTTGCACATCAGCATGCCTTGGTAGTCATATAAACCAGCTTCTGCTTGCACATAATGACCAAGAAGCTCTTGAGCGTATTGACTGGTTTTTAAAAGTTTTTGGCGAGGATAACTTTTACTTAGAAGTGCATCCACCACAGCAGCCTGAGCAGATTATCGTTAATGATAAATTGTATGAAATAAGCAAGACCAAAGGTATCCCTTTGCTTGCGGCAGCAGACTGCCATTATCCTCAAAAAGAAGACCGTGAGGCTCACGAGATCCTTCTTTCTATCCAGACGAGCGATACGATCGACAATCCTGATCGGTTTACGTTTGGTGAGTGTCTAGCGTACATGCGCACGGAAGCAGAAATGCTCGAAATTTTCAAAGAGCATCCAGATGCCGTGTGGAATAGTGGCAGAATAGCTGACTCATGTACTTTTGAGTTTGAGTTCGGAAAACTGTTCTTTCCTCAAAGTCCTATTCCTGAGGGCGAGCAAGAGGTTCCTTTTTTTGAAAAGCAGTGCCGAGCGGGTCTTGAACATTTGTTCGACACAGGTCGTATAGACAAGTCTGAGCGCGAGCGGTATGTCGCGCGACTTGATGAAGAAATGGCACTGATCGAAAAAATGGGGTTTGTTGGTTATTTGCTTGTGGTGTGTGATTTTGTGCAATGGGCTCATGCGCATAATATTCCCGTTGGCCCTGGTCGTGGTTCAGCGGCTGGGTCTTTGGTGGTTTGGGCATTGCGTATTACCGATATCGATCCACTTAAATACAATTTACTGTTTGAGCGATTTCTCAATCCAGAGCGCATAAGCATGCCTGATATCGATATCGATTTTTGTATCGAAGGCCGCGAGCGTGTTATTAACTACGTAAAAGATAAATACGGCCATGCTAATGTATGTCAGATCGTTACGTTTGGAACGATGCTTGCAAAGGGCGTCATAAAAGACGTTGCGCGTGCACTCGGTGTTTCGTATGACGAAGCTCAGATGATGAGCAACCTGATACCTGAACAACTCAAAATTACTTTGACAGAAGCTTTTGAGAAGGAAGAAGAATTGCGTAAGTTACGCAATCATCCACGTTTATCAAAGGTGTTTGATGTTGCGTTTAAGCTCGAAGGCATTACGCGGCACGCCTCAAAGCATGCCTGCGGTATCGTCATATCGCCCGCGCCCATAGATGAAGTGTTACCGGTGTATATTCCGCCTAAAACTGATGAGCTTGTTGCGCAGTACGCGATGTCCGAGCTTGAAGCTTTGGGTTTTTTGAAAATGGATTTTTTGGGTCTTAAGAACCTTACGCTTATTCAGCGTGCTCTCGAGTTGATTGTGCTGCACCGCGGAGAAAAAATTGCCATAGAACATATTCCGTTAGACGATCCAGGAACCTTTGAGCTTTTGTGTAAAGGTCTTACTTCAGGGGTGTTCCAGTTAGAATCTTCTGGTCTCAAAGATGTGCTTAGGCGACTGCAGCCAGAAGGCTTTGAAGATATTATTGCGGTGAACGCACTGTATCGTCCAGGTCCGTTAGGTTCGGGCATGGTCGATGATTTTATTGAGCGGCGCCATGGTCGTGCCAAAATATCGTACTTGTTCCCTGAGCTTGAGCCGGTGCTCAAAGATACCTATGGCGTTATTGTGTACCAAGAGCAGGTTATGAAGATTGCTTCGACCATAGCGGGTTACTCGCTGGGTGAAGCAGACATTCTGCGCCGTGCTATGGGTAAGAAAAAAGCCGAGGTCATGGCCGAACAAAAGAATATTTTTTCGACACGTTCGGTTGGTCGAGGGTTTGATAAACAAAAGGCAGAAGAACTGTTCGACTTGATGGCGTATTTTGCAGGGTACGGTTTTAACAAGTCTCACTCAGCCGCTTATGCGCTTATTGCGTATCAAACCGCATACCTTAAAACACATTACACGCCAGAGTTTTTGTCGTGCTTGATATCACTCGAGTCAAGTGATCCTGAAAAACAGGCTTTTTACATTCAAGAAGCAAAGGACCAGGGGATAACGATTTTGCCACCTGATATTAATAAGTCTGAGCAGAGCTTTTCCGTTGAACAAGGGCAAATTAGATTTGGGTTGCGCGGAATTAAGAACGTGGGTGACGCAGCGCTGATAAATATGATTGAAGAACGCAAAGCGAAAAGCACTAAAAAAGACGCTTTTACCTGTCGATCTGAAGATAGAGTTAATGATCACATTGATGTAAGTCAAAATGGCGAATGCCATAAGAAGCCGTTTATGAGTTTGTATGATTTTGCCATGCGTGTTGACTTGCGCACGTGTAACAAGCGCGTTTTTGAGAGCTTAATTGCTGCCGGCGCTTTTGATTTTTGTGACGGCAACCGAGCGCAAAAGCTTGCAGAGATAGGTGCGATTATCGAGCGTGCATCAGAAGAACGAGCAGCAAAAGAAACGGGTCAGTTAGGCTTGTTCGACTTTTTATCTGGTAGTGCAGTTCAAGGACGTGATAAAAAAGATGTCCTGACGGTATATACGTATGCGCCGCTCGAAGACTTTTCGCTTCAGGAGAAGTTGAATAAAGAAAAAGATGTCTTGGGCTTATATGTGAGCGCTCAGCCATGTGATATCTATAAGCGCGAACTCTCGTGGCTTAAAACGCAATCATTTGTGCAACTCGCCGAGCATAAGATCGTTACCGGTGTTGTGGCTGCAGGGAGTTTGTTAAGTAGCAAAGTGATATTGACCAAAAAGGGCGATAAAATGGCCTTTGTCAGCTGCGAGGATTCCACAAGTAAGGCAGAAATCATTTTGTTCCCTAAGACCTACGCAAAGGCTGCGCAGTACTTGGATGGTTATTCGTATTACGTAATCATGGGTGATGCAGAGTCGCAAAATGAAAAATGTAAGATCAAGGCAAACATGTTGTTGCCTTTGGATCTTTTGTTCGAGCATACGTTTTTGTTTCAATCAGTAGGCTGTAACTTTGGGCCTGATAAAAAGATCACCAAACAAGACTTTTTGGACATGAAGGAGCTGTTTACGCCGGGCGATACGCCGCTTGAAGTATCGTTCTATGATAACGGCAAGCCGTTCACGCTCAAAGCAAAGGGTAAGATTGCAGTGACTAAAGAGCTGCTGATTAATCTCGAGAATCGCTTTGGTGCGTCGGTATCGATTCAGTTGTGAGCAAAAAAGAACCGACCGTGATTTTTTCACGATCGGCTTGTGTATATATCCAAGTTCTTTTAGTTCGCAAACTTTGTAATGAAATTATTTTTCAATAGCAGTTGTGGTGTTTTCTGCTCCTGATGTTTGTGTTTCTGTGTCTGATATTTGCTTTGCTGCTTTTGAGAGCATGACAATGATAAGATCGATATTTTTTTTATCTTTTTCAGGTGCATGAATTACGTCGAATAACCATTTTTTTGTTTTGGCATATTCGAGAGGTGCTTTTACGTCGATGTTTGGGTTCTTTAAAAGCATGGCAACTGCATAAACATCTTTGGCTGCTATTGCCTTGCCTAAGGCCGAAGTGAGAGGAGATTCCATAAAAGCAACTCTATTTATTTTATTGTGAAGATCGGAACGAA
This sequence comes from candidate division TM6 bacterium GW2011_GWE2_41_16, assembly GCA_000996695.1. Taxonomy (GTDB): domain Bacteria; phylum Babelota; class Babeliae; order Babelales; family Babelaceae; genus GWE2-41-16. The sequence goes on from LCAT01000015.1 coordinate 25,779, forward strand.
AATCTGGGTTGAACTCATCGTTGAACGTAAATTGCAGATCTTGGGGCAGTGGGTTGCCGACGAATATGTTGCGCCGTTGAGTTTGTTGTTCCATGCTATATACGCCAGATGACATGATGAGTGCAAGGCTGAGAGTTGAAATAAGCATACGCTTCATAAAGTGTTTCCTTATGTTTTTTTGATTAAACTATGATTCTACTATCTCTAAATATAGCAGATTAGAATAAAAATTTCAAGTATTAAATTAATTCTTCTATGCGTTTTACTATGAAAAAACTGCTTACGCCGGGCGACACGCCGCTTGAAGTATCGTTCTATGATAACGGCAAGTCGTTTACGCTCAAGGCAAAAGATAAGATCGCACCTGACCAAAGAGCTGCTGATTAATCTCGAAACTCGTTTTGGTGTGTCAGTATCGATTCAGTTGTAAAAAAAAGAGCCGACCGTGATATTTCACACGATCGGGTTGATTGTTCAAAAATAAGAACTGTTTTTAGTCGATTTCGGTTATATCAAAAGGATGTACAGCCGTCCATTGTTTCATAGCATTAATAAGCATGGTTTCGATTGTTTGAGCACAAATTAACGCTTGAGCTTGTCCATTAAAAAAAGGATGTTTTGAAATACGAGTTACTCCTTTTTTTGCGACATCGAGAGCTGTTTCGCCTTTTTTGTTTCGTAAAAAAGGGTTAACTTTGTTATCAGCAAGTAATAGTTTCACGATGGCTGGATTATTCATACCAGTTGCAGCTATAAGGGCTGTTGTATGGCTATTTTTACCGCGTTGGTTTGGATTAAGTCTTTCATTTGCAAGTAAAATTTTTACGTTTTTTATACATTCATTCATTGCTGCTCGTACCAATGGCATTTCGTCATCATTTACTTCTACAGATCCAGTGTTTGGGTTGATTTGAGGAAGCGAAAGAAATAATTGCACAACATCGGGAGCCTCAAAAGCTACGGCTAAACCAAGCATAGAAGTACCACAAAGATCATGCGAGCATACATCAATATCGAACATGTTTAAGCATTTTTTTATTGCATCGATGTTTTCTTTTAAAATAAAAAATCTTAATGCTTCATTTGAGTTGGTATAATATGGTGCTTTTACCTGACTTCTGCAAAAAGGACACGAAAAAGATTGCACTGGCCTTGCAGCGATACCCAAACGACGAGCTCGTTCTTCGGCTTCAGATGTAAGAATCGCAAGATTTTTAATCACGCAGCCTCTGCACATAATGTGGTTGTTGCCACATGCAAGAACCGCCAGATCATTTGCCGAGTGTTCATCTATGCAAATTGAGCATAATGGTTTTTCTTCAACGGAAGCTGGTTGCGATGTTGATGCAGGTTGTGGCGCTTGAGGCTGGGGAGCCTGCTCCATGCTATGCATGCTTGGTGACAGTACAAGTGTGAGACTGAGGATTGAAAGAAGTAAATGTTTCATAAAGCGTTTCCTTATATTTTTTGTTTTGAACTATGATTTTACTATTTTTAAAGATATCAGGTATAAAATAAATTGCAAGCAGAAAATAAATATTTAAATATTTTAATTATGTATAGCACGGGCGTTCATTGTATTTGTGGCATATTGGACAGGCAATCCAACCGGTAAAAGCGAGAACTGCATTGATACAGTCAGCGCATAGTACCCTGTGACCACAAAACAGAGAGACAGGTTGTTGCGTGCGTTTGCAGTTGATGCACGTCATGAGAGGCTCTGGTGTTTTTTGGGACATGCACCAACAATTTACTGTTATACACAAAAAGATAACAAACACGCATGTCCAGGTATGGTTCATAAAAGAGTCCTTGTCTTATTAGTTTATGAGCTAAATCAAGGAACGTTTTTTAATGGTACTCGTTAATGGTGCTTTTTGAAAAGAGAAAACAAAAAAGCACGTCAAAGATTATCTTCGACGTGCTGTCACTCTTTTATTTTTTTAAGTTAATTAATCAACCTTGTCTAAATTACTTGATGCTTGTCCATCTGATGGAGCTGTTTGCTCTGAAGTGTTTTGAGGAAGTTGCGTTGGAATTTGTAATGGGTCGTGCTCTCTTAAAAAAGTTTGTACAGATGGATCATTTGATTCCATAAGCATATGTAGTGTTGAAGGAAGAGTTCTGGCTGTAGTAGTTGTGCTCGTTGGTGGTATTGCAGGTGCATGTTCCATGCGTAAAATTGGTTTTGAAACGGGGGAATCATGAATTTCAACGTTGTGAGTGAGTATTTCAAAAGGGGTAAAAGCGTTTTGACCGATTGAATGTTGGTGTTCTCTTATTATTTCGCTTAGGCTCATCGTGTGATGCTCTATGCTTGTTTCGGGCCTGTGTATGTTGGGTAGGTCTGCATGATTAACATGAAGGGTAATTGGTTGCAATGTTGCAGGGTCCATGCCAGGTCTCGAGCGTCTAGGCTGGTGTCCAAAATGCTGATGTGCGTTGAAAGCACCGAAGAGAGAAGGGAGAAAAGATCTCTTCTGTTTCCTATGGTTTAAACTCATTAAAAACATGCTATCTGGTTCTGCGGTAGACAATGCTTGTTGTAACGTTTCAAGAGTAATCTGTTGATGCGTTGAGCCTTGAGATGAACTTCCTCTTTGCTGGCCAGTTCGTTGTTCAACAGCTGAGTTGAGGAGGTGCATAATAGTTTCACAAGGACGGCAAAATTGTTCATCCAAACAATATCTTATCCATACAGGTATGCATAGGTTATGCTCAAATGCGTATTTGATTGTATGATCATAAAGTTTTGCAGCATCTTCTCTTGCGGCGGCTTTTTTTTCTTGCTGGCAGATATCTGCAGCTTTCATGAGTTGAGGAAGTTCTGGTATTGGGTCAACGATATACTGTTCAGCGCTATTTTTAGCCTGCAACAAAAGCCATACAAATAGAGGTTCGCAATGCTGTACGGCATGATCAAGAGCACTGTGTTCTTTGGGATCAAAAAAGCCTATTTTTCGTACATTTGGTTCAATTAATGGATGCTTTAAAAGCAGATGGACGATTTTTATGCGATTTTTTCTTGAACCATAAACGCGTGTTATTGAGCCCGTTTTTGTAAAAGAGGTGACAGAACTTTCACTTGCCGTTATTGCTTGCATAAGAGGAGTTGCTTGTTCTGATCCTATATTTGGGTTGATATTTGGATGGGTGAGCAAAAGTTCGACTATGGCAACAAAACCATTTTGAACAGCAGATCCCAATGCGGTATTTGCGTTCGCAAATCGTGATACAGAAAAAGCCTTGTTAATATCTATGCCTGAAACTTTTAAATAGCGCTCGCAATCCTCATAATTGCCTTCATGCGCAGCTTCTACCAATAACTTTGAAGCACTTTGTGCTTGGGTGGTGTTTGAAAAAATAGTCGTGGACACAGGCATTGGTTTTGGAGCGTGTTCCTGTTTCATGCAGTAAATATTTGGGGATATTATGAGTGCGAGAGTGAGAGTTGAAAAAATTAAGTGCTTCATAAAGTGTTTCCTTATGTTTTTCTATTTAGTTTCTATATGCACGCGGAAGCGGCAGCAAAAAAAAGTATAACAACTGATAATGAAACAGTAACCAACATGATTGCAGCATGTCGTACAGCAAGGATCTTTTTTTGGCGGCAAAGTCATGGTAACCGATTTTGGGGCTAGTGGTAGCATAGCAAGAGTGCATGGGTTTATCTGGGTCTTGCCAGATGGCACTTGCACCGGTTGCATGCAATGCACCGTTGAGAAGGTTGTGATCAAAAGAGCTGATGCAAAAATAAATAAGTTTTTCATAAAAGTGGTCCTTTGTTTTGGTTTAATTATTTTTTTCGGTATGAGGTCGTTTTATTTGTTGTGCCAGAGAAACTTCAGTGGTATCGGCTGGTTGAACAGAAGTTGTTGTAGTAGTTGTGGTTGAGACTGTTTTCAGCGCCATTTTTTCTTTTTGTTTCTCGGTGTTTAGAAGCTGTATTCATGGTGTTGAAAACCTCGCAAGAATAGTCATTGCATGAGAAACCATAACAAAATTTTCTGAAGAAACGGGATTCGTTTCATAAT
>LCAT01000016.1 GCA_000996695.1 candidate division TM6 bacterium GW2011_GWE2_41_16
TGTTGTCTTTGTGCTTTGACTATCAATTAGTCCATACGTTGGATTGGGGTCTTTTCCCATTCTAATCCTGTCTTCACGAACCGCTAAATCCATTATTTTTTTCCAAAGACCGCTTTTTTTTGCTCGATAAAAAAACGTGTGAACGGTGCTCCAGCACGGAAAATCATTGGGTAAAAGACGCCATTGGCAACCCGTTTTTGTTATATAAAAAACCGCATTAACTAAAATTCTTTTGTCATGTACTGATCTATTGCCGTTTGAAAAAAGATCTTTTATTTTTTCCCAACCCGCATCCGTAATATCACTTGCATATGCCATATGGTTACTCCTTCTAATCAGGAGTTTACCAGATTTTTATTTATTCATGAAGACAGCTTCTAAGTACGTATTGTCTGGGCGAAGGCTTGACCCGATGAAAGATAAGGTTTAGAAAGGCAAATGAGGTTGGGTTTGTTGTTTTGTATGGCGATACGTGCGCAGTCATGCACAAAATTTGTTATGCACAATTATGGCAAAGGGCCAAGTGATTGGGGGCCCGCGCACATGCGCTTACTGTTTACATGATTCACACTATTAAAGATCACGAGTGTGCCAAAGGAGCCCCGCTATATAACAAAAAGTAAAGCGCTCGAAATATTTCGAGCGCTTTACTTTTTGAGTTGTTTCAGTGACGTATGCGTATGAGTTAGTGAGTTCTATTACCTTCTCGAATAAATTCTGGAAGAAAACCTAAAATAAATTTTTCAAAATTATTGATGCTACTGAGAACTTGGTTCTCCATGTTGTTTACAGGCTGTCTCATATTTTTTCTCATTTGATCGGTCATTTTTTTTGTAGCTTGAGCATATCTCAAAAGATCTTGTGCTTTAATAGCATTTTTTTGATCAGGTTTTACAATTGCTAAGCTGTCGTTTATCAAAGAAATAGCCCTTTGTTCATCAAAAAAATTGATCAAATTAATTCTACCTATTGGCATTTGACTGCTGAACAGGAAACCTCTCTCAGGGTTTTTATACAGTGTCATAGCAAACGTGCCTTCGCGATTTGGTTTAATATCTAAAATTTCGGACATAAATAATCGAAAGGCCTCATTCCAGTAGTAAAGCATTTCCTTGAGAGCTGGTTGTGTAATTTCATTTACCGTAGGTAAAAGCCCTTTGTATGCTGGTTCTTGCGATTGAGACCATGCTTGCTCAATATTCATAGCCTGAAGGGCACACGAACTTGAACAAAGAAGCAATAACATAACACCCATTTTTTGTGTGCGTAAAATTTTTGCCATAAAATCCTCCTTAAATTATATAAAAAAATGATTCACATTTTGAAAGTACGTATTAATAATAAGTTTATTTACTTCTATTTGTCAATAGTTTTTAATATAATTGAGAGCATGATATAACGTAAAACAATTAAATTGGCGTATGTTTTTCTGTATCAAATTGAGCGAGCCAAAAAAGTGTGGACCTCAAAGACTCACCATAGCCGTGGCTATACATTTTTCATTTATTTTGCAGCAAAATCACCCGTTCGATCCTCAACTGCTTGCGCGCGTTTTTTATCCAGAGGTTTTTTGATGCGCACGGTACCCGTGAAGTTTATTTTTTTCAGATCGACTTTGCGCATTTGGCGGTTCCACTCAGTCCACCAGTAATACGTTTTATTTTTTATATCACCAATAACGCTCCATTGTGTGTAGCTCAGATTAAAGTTTTTTTCTGACTCACCGCTACGCACTATGCCCTTTGGATAATCAAAATTGTTAAGAATGCGCGATGCCTGGTTGATCGCATCATCAACATTTTTAAGTGGCAATGATGTGTGAGTGTAAAAAAATGCACGCACAAATCGTGAGGGTGACGAGTAATCGCCAGGCAACCCAGCCATGCCATAGCCACTGCTCAAAGGGCTGAAATTGATACCACTCAGCATGCGATCGCTGGGACCTGCAGCATACGGATTAAGTTGCGTGTAGTTGCGCAGGTTGGTTAAGTGCCAATTGTAATCGGGTGAGTTGGTCATAATGCCCGTGGTGTTGTCATATATGTGTAGTTGGCTGCCAGTATACTCGATAACAATTGATGCGCCGGTTTTATCGGTGACCACATAGTGCAAGGGCATAGGTGCATGAATTTTATCAGAGAGCTCTTGATTGGTGACCACATATATTTTGGGGAGTTCACGTTTTATTTCGGCAACTGATTGAAAGGTCCCGAGGAGATAGCCCACCATCTCAAAGTTATGGATCGATTTTTTTGCGTGTTTTTTTGTGAGCGGTTGGTACTGAGAGAACCACGGCAGATAGAGTCCGCCCACCGTTAAACCGGTTTCGTTCATGCCATCCAGGTAGTAGGGCAAACCCAGGCCGTTGATGGCTACGTAGCCATACTTTGCTTTCCACGTCATGCCCTTTACGCCATATCCAAGGTCTGAGGTTGTGGTGTAATTACGTGGTGTAAGGACCAAATCTGCCTGCGCGTCAAATAAGCCCCACTCGCAGGTTCTGCCATATACAAAATAATTGTTGAGCGTTTTGAGTAGAAAGCTTGTGCATGGTGTGGTTGGAATGAATATGCAGATCACACAGAAGGCAAAAATATATAAAAACAATTGACGATTCATGAAAGGTCTCCTGTATGTGATTGTTTTAAAAGTCTTACAGAAACTAGTCATGGCACAACTGCTGGATGGTATGGCAAGAGTTTGTTATAAATATGTACGTTTTTACTGATGACTTTTCAGACAACAGGGTTTTCTTTTTTTTCTTTTTGCGCACGCTTTGCAGGGTTGTTTTTTTGCGGGGATAGATACTATTGTATGCTGCCCAAGAACTATTTTTGCAAGATCTTGAGATAGCCGTTGTACGGTGCTGTTTCGTATATTGCTTAAAATAATGATGCAGGCATCATCTTTTGGATATCGACGAATGAGTGTAGAAAACCCTTCAATGCCGCCACAATGTCCTACAACGGGGTGCTGGCAAGGTTTGCCGATGCGCCAACCGTACCCATATGCAGATTCATTCGTTTGATTGTACGCCGGTGTGTGTACCCAGGGTGTGAAAATTTTATCAAGTGCAGTATACGAAACCAACACGTTTGAATGGAGCGCGCGATCCCAGCGGTATAAGTCTTCGACGGTCGAATACAGGGCTCCGGCACCGGCATAATATGACATGTCAACAGGGTCCGCATAAGTCAGATGATGTTGTTTAACGACATAACCACAGGCTTTATCCTGAATTTGTTGCTGATTTGCATCGTAACCCGAACTGGTCATGCGAAGAGGCCAAAAAATATGTTTTTGTATAAATGATTCATATGATTCACCTGATACTTGTTCGATTATATAAGTCAAAAGCACGTATCCTGAATTGCTATATTTGTACTGTGATCCTGGTTTAAACTCTAATTTTTTATTTTTAAAAGTGCTTATGAGTCGCGTAATTGATCGGGGTTGAGCTTTGTTTTTTTCGCAATGAGCAAGACTTGTATAGTTGGGTATGCCGGAGGTGTGTGTGAGTAAGTGATGAATCGTGATATTTTTTCCATTCGGATAATCAGGAATATATGTTGACAGAGGATTGCTTTCATTGAGCCGGCCTTGTTCTTGTAGTTGCATGATTGCCAGGGCTGTGAACTGTTTGCTGACCGATCCTAAACGAAATTTTGTGTGTGGAGTATTGGGAGTGCCTTGTGCATAATCAGATTTACCGTACCCCCGAGAAAGCAGTACGTTACCGCTCTTTGCCACAAGAACTGATCCGCTGAACAGACCCCTTTTGAAGTAGGCCTTTACGTGCGCGTCAAGGCGATCGGTTATTGAACCTGCTGCGAATGTGTTTAATGAGCCACTGATTGTGCATAATAAAAATGTGAGTCGTGCGATATGGTTCATACAATGCCTTTGTGTTTCAATTATTATAAGCAGCGTGCTTGTTTTGGCTTCCGCGGATTTGTTATCGCAATAGTTAATGAACATATATGTGTAGAACACGTTACTAACCATAACGGATAGATGTGTGATGTGTACATATTTTTTATTTTTAAAATATGAGTGAATTTCTTTTATAAAATCTGAGTCTTCCACTGTAGATATTCTTGCTATTTATGGTGCATTTACTATACTTATAAACGTTTTTGAAGTATTGATTTTTTGTAACATTTTCTCCTGGAGGATGCGCGTATGTATAAAAAAATTAAACCTCTTTACGATCGAGTAGTTGTTGAGCGTGTGGAGGAAGTTGAGTCAAAAACTGCTGGCGGCATCATAATTCCTGATGCGGCAAAAGAAAAAGCGCAAATTGGTAAAGTTATCGCCGTTGGCAACGGACGTATTTTGCAAGATGGCAAAGTTGCGCCGTTGCAGGTTGCTGTCGGTGATACGGTATTTTTTGGTAAGTATGCAGGTACTGAAGCGGGCGATAATAAGCTCGTGCTTCGTGAAGATGAGATCATTGGGATTATTCTCTAAAAAGGGCTCTGCCCTTTACCCGCAAGCGCCCAGCGCTCCATAACGCAGTAAGTACGTGTCGTTTGGGCTGAAGGCTTGATCTGGTGACATAATATACCAAGTTTATGGCTGGCTATAAACTTGGCCCCTGCCAGCCATACCAGACGAAACCGAACACAAAACATTGAAGTGTTTGGGCGTATCGTATGGGCGACGGCTGGATCCGGTGACAAAGAGTTTGTTTAAAAAATAAGAGGTTTTTATGGCTATAAAAAAAATAATGTTCGGTACTGAAGCTCGTCAAAAGCTTGCAAACGGCGTGGACATGCTCGCCAATACCGTTAAAGTGACGCTCGGGCCTCGGGGGCGCAATGTTGCCTTCAAAGGTGCTTTTGGTTCACCAAAGATCACCAAGGACGGTGTTACAGTTGCTAAAGAAATAGAACTTGCAGATCCGCTCGAGAACATGGGCGCGCAAATGGTGCGCGAAGTCGCATCAAGAACTGCTGATGTCGCCGGTGATGGTACCACGACCGCAACGGTGCTTGCTCAAGCAATTTTCCGCGAAGGTAACAAATTTGTTACCGCAGGCGCAAAGCCTATGGAGCTCAAGCGCGGTATCGATAAAGCGGTTGAAGTGGTTGTTGAAGAGATTAAAAAGGCTGCTATCAAAGTTAAGGGCAAAAAAGAGATCCAGCAGGTTGCAACGATATCTGCAAACTCTGACATATTGATTGGTGAGCAAATTGCTCAAGCGATGGAACGAGTTGGCCAAGACGGTGTGATTACTGTTGAAGATGCAAAAGGTATGGAGAGCTCGCTCGAAGTGGTTGAAGGCATGCAGTTTGATCGCGGGTACCTCTCGCCGTACTTTGTAACTGACGCAGAAAAACTTGAGTCAGTATTGAGCGAGCCAGTTATTTTGATTTATGAAAAAAAGATTGTATCGATGAAATCGCTTTTGCCCGTGCTCGAACAAGTGGCAAAATCAGCGCGTCCTTTGCTCATTATTGCAGAAGACATTGAGGGCGAAGCTCTTGCAACGCTCGTGGTTAACAAATTACGTGGCACACTGAACGTGGTTGCGGTTAAAGCACCAGGCTTTGGTGATCGTCGTAAGTCGATGCTCGAAGACATTGCAGTGATTACCGAAGGTAAGATGGTCTCAGAAGAATTAGGGCTTAAGCTTGAAAATCTGACGATCCATGATTTGGGTAAAGCTAAAAAGGTTATTGTAACTAAAGACAGCTGCACCATCGTTGACGGGTATGGCTTACGTAGCTCAATCGATAGCCGTATTTTGCAAATTCGTGCGCAGATCGAAAATGCAGCATCCTCTTATGACGCAGAAAAGCTGCAAGAACGCCTGGCAAAATTGTCCGGTGGCGTAGCGGTGATTCGTGTTGGCGCGGTAACCGAAACAGAAATGAAAGAAAAGAAGGACCGCATCGAAGACGCATTGCATGCAACGCGCGCAGCGGTTGAAGAAGGCATTGTTTCTGGTGGTGGCGTAGCACTGCTTCGTGCACAAGAAGCTCTCAAAAAGACCAAATTCGAGGGTGACGAGCAATTGGGCGTTGATATCGTTATTCGTGCGCTCGAAGAACCAATCCGTATTATCTCATCAAACGCTGGCTACGAAGCCTCGGTTGTGGTGGAAAAAGTTCGCAATGGCAAAGACACCTACGGGTTCGATGCAAAACGTGGCGAGTACGTTGATATGGTGCATGAGGGTATCATCGATCCTGCCAAAGTAGTGCGTACCGCATTGCAAAATGCAGCATCGATCGCTGGTCTGATGATCACTACAGAAGCGCTCATTGTTGAGCTGCCCGAAGAGAAGAAAGAAAGCCATGATCATGGCAGCGGCTATGGTATGGGCGGTGGCATGGGTGGCATGTACTAAACTTTTTTAAAGAATAATCAGTATTTCAGGGGCTCGTCATACACGACGGGCCCTATTTTTTGTGTGTAAAAATTAAAAAACTATTTACAAATAGATAATATTTTCCGTAGACTGATACTTATGTGTAGCTCATACATAGTGTGTGACTGCGAGTAGGTTAGTTGTTTTAAAAAAAGGAGCTGCTATGCGTATACAAAAATTTTTAAGTTTAGCGTGCCTGTTGGCAACGTTTGCAAGTTGTAACTTGGGAGCTGCTACGTTCAACTTTGATACCATGACAAATGTTGAGGCAAAAGAATATCTTAATAGCACTATTGCGAATATGAGAAAAGAGTTAAATGGGCCGGACATGGCGTTCGCTAAGCCAGAGATGATAGCGAATACAAAAAAATGGGTGTCTTCTGCTGAAGAAGAGTTGAAGAAATTGGCAACTCGCACAGAGCCCTCGGCGGCTGAGATAAAGGCAGCAAAAATCCGAGAGGCAAATTTTTGGATCGGACGTCATGAGGAAGTGTTAAATAATCCAAAAACTGATGCACTTTCTAAGACTTTCTTGGAAGAGAGATTATCAGAATTAAAAGCAGAATTAGCAAAACTGCAAGTGCAGTAACATATCGTATATGATCGTCTATTTCAAAACAAAGTACCAGTCGATTTAACTCGGCTGGTACTTTGTCGTATTATTACCTGGTGCCTGCCACTTAAAATGTTCCGTTTGACAAAAAACTGTAGCTGCTCAAATGTAGTGGTCACTTGGGAATTTTTCATACATGCATATGCGAACATAGAGGGAGCGGAGAATGAAGTATCTATCCTGTGTAACAATAACCATTTTTTTGTTTTGTAATCTTGGTGCTATGGAGCAATTGTCAGAGCAAAAGCTTTCTACTCCTCTTTCTCAACAGATCATTAAACAACAAAAAATTGTGCAATGGCAAATTTATGAATGGTACCAGTCAAAGCTTTTTGAGCCGTACCTCAATCTTCTTGAGCAGTATCTTACCAAAAAATTTGATGCATACGAGACATGGTTTAAATGGAATTATTTTAAACAAAAAGCACAGTATCAACCCGCATATGCAGCAGCGCGTGATGGTGCATGGGAAGAATACCTGGAGTTGTCTGGTGGCAAGGAAACACAGCTAAACAAGAAATTTTTGGGCTACTATGCGAGGTGTATAGATCATACTTTACTCAGGGCATATGCTGAGCAACCAAATGTACAGATGGTAATGTCTGTGCGAGAAGATAGTATCTCTAAAAAAAATGTAGAAAGCGAGGAAGAAGTAGTTATCTTTAAGTCAGGTGCACTGGCGGAATACATTGTAGGTCTTGAAAAAATTGCAGGGTTGGGTTCTTGTGCTATTGAAAATGGAAAAATAGAGGATTACACCGCATATCAAGGAGCGGTTTCTTCAGTAATACACGATCTTGAGTTATATCAATGTGCTCAAAGGATCGGAAGAAAGTGCCCTATGTTGCCAAGCATGGAAGAACTCAGAGTTGAGGAACCATGGTGGGAGGCCGGAGTTATCTGATTATAGCTACTAAAGAGTACGCGTGCTAAAAATATGGATAGTGCATATTGAGTGATTGGTGTGCGTGGTGGCCTTCGCTCTATCATGACAATTTTGAAACAATCAAATATTTCTATTTGAGTTTTTGATGTTTTACAAATACATGTTTTTCTGTATAGTTAAAGATATGTTTAAAATAAGTAAAAAAATAACTATACATGAGGTTTTTTTGTGAATATATACATAATCGTAGGTCTTTGCGCTTTTTTAAGTACAGCGTCATTACATGCTATGCAAGATGGCGTTTGTCATGTGCACACAGGTCTTTGCTCAACTGCTGTACAATATGTTCAGGCGGTTGTGCCTAAAGGCATTGCCATCTGTACCGTTCTTGTAGCCTTGGGATGCATAGTTTGGAAAATGTTGCCAACTATTGAAGATGGCTCTATTGGAAACATTGATATTATCGATGGGTTAGAAGAATGAAATATTTTATATATGTGTTAACCGTACTTATTCCTGTTACAGCATGTGTGCAGCCTCTTGAAGCTACTTCGTGGAAACGAATAATAATTTCTGCTGGCACGGTAGCTACGGGTGCTGGATCGGCAGCCGCTTATTTGATCAAAAAATCGCATGATCGCGCAGCGAAGGCTGCCTTGGGTATTCACGCGAGTGATATAAAATTTTTATCCCGAATGGCTCACGGGGCTGTGTCTGTGATTAAGCATCACTCGTTTCCCTATGTTGTGACGATTGGTGCGCTTGCGGGTGTCGGTATTATGTTGTATCGAAAAAATCGTATGCATACCAAAGTAATACAAGATTTTCAGCAACAGGAAAGTACATCAGGAGAAAGAATAAGGGCTTTGCAAACTTCTGAACAAAGCATGAAAACAAAATTGAATTCGTGGCAGCGAATATTAACTGATAAAATCCATGAATTAAGTACGCTAGAAAATGCTCAAGATACGCTGCAAAGACAATTGTTGAGTGTGCAAACTGATGTGATAAATTTACAAAATCAAAATCATAGCTTGCAAGAACGGTTGCAACAACAAGCGTCAAGTCAATGTCAACAGGAAGCTGAACCGGTTGCTTCTGTTTCTGTGCAAGCAACTGAAGGTTCTGAAAAAAATGCTGAGCAGTCTACAAGCCATTCGCAGCAACAGCAGTTCAATGATGAAAATCGTGTTTTAAAAATTTTGTTAGATGAGCAAAATATGCGATATCAAGATTTACAAAAGCGAGCTCAACTGCGCAATAAAGCTGTTCAAGAAAGTATGCAAAAAATAGCTCAAACTGCATGGGCTCATCGTGAAGAGCGAGAGGCTTTACAACGCGATGTACTTGGGTTGCAAAAAGAAAAAAATCAATTGCAAGCGCAACATATATTGGATCAAGAAAATATATTGTTTAAAAATGTTTTAGAAGCTGTTAGAAACGAGGAACTTTGTCAGCAAGACCAGGATATTGCAACTATTTCTCATGCTCACTGGCTTCATCATGCAGGTATGGTTTTTGAGCAGGAGCATTTATTGGCTCAATTGGTTGAAACAAGGTATGCATATGACGTGCTTAAAAAAGATGCTGAATCTTTATCTGTTATGCGTGCAGAAGACGTTAAAACACATGAGGCTATGCTGGCTCAGTTAAGCCAAATAATGGGGCAGTTACAATTGCGCATAGAAGATGGTAAGCGAAGACTTACTTTTGCGCAACAACGAGAAAATGCATTAAAACAGACTCATCCAGAAGCATACAATGCTATTGTTGCAATGCAAAAGCGCGATTGGACTACTTTGCAACAGCAAACTCAAACAAATTAAAATGAATAGTTCGGCTCACATAATAATTATAAATACTGTTAAAGGATTTATGTATGAATACTTATCTCAAAACGTGTGTATTGGCTTTACTGTGTTCTGCTCCAGCTGCGGGTGCTATGATAGAAGAGGTGGCGCTCGGGTGCTTATTGCCACAGCGTACTGAACCTGTGCCAGAAATTGTTATTGTAAATTTTTATGCAGAGATGTTTGAATATACCCTTGGCGAATTTAATGCAGCATGCGAGCGCGGTGATCTTGACGGTCTTTCTGCGGCTCATGATTTGTACCATGATATGGCTTTAGCGTATTCTTTTTTGCAAGACGAACATAGATTGCAACTGATGAGAGATGCTCATGATCGATATGAAGCATTATATGCTCGATTAACAAGATAAAAAATATAATAAAAATAATAGTTAATATATAAGGAAATATACTATGAATACTATAAAAAATTTTGGTTTGGTTTGTGCCCTTTGTTGTGCATGTTCCATGGGTGCTATGCAAAACATAGAGCAAAACAAGGGTCCAAATTCATCAACGGGAGCACCTGCTTGTATGATGACAGAAGATGGTGAAGTTGTTTTGTTTGCTCCAAGACCTTTTGAATCGATTATGGCGAATCTTAAGGTGCAATTTGATCAAGCTGTAGCATGTAAAGATATAGATAAAATGCGCCTCATTTATACCATTATGGAAGATATATGCAAAGAATGTTGTGTGGCTCTTTTTCCTGCCGAATTGCAGGATGCAGGAACTATTTTAGCTCAATATCCTGAATAATTTTTATACTGTTATACACACAAGCCTATACGTTACGTTTGACACGTTAGCATGTAGGCTTGTGTGTATTGTTTAATGGATGTAGATATGCAGAGACTGCGCGTATGCGTTGTGTTTAATGTGTGGTGTGTGATGAGCGTTTTTTTGTGTGGCGCTATGGAACAGTCTCTGCAGCCGGAACATAATATTCCCTTAGGTGCGGTGCAGACGATTTCGTCAGTCCCTCCTATGGTTTTACCACAACACGCAGAAAAACGTACGTCATCTCTTCCAGTAGATACACGTGTGCTGATCGATCCGGCCGTTGCTTATAGATATATCATGGATATGGCTCATTATGCGCATACACACGTAATCCCTTATGAACAATTTTCGTTAATTCTTGATACCATGATGGCTATGTCTCTGAATGTTCTCACGCAACGTGAGCGCTGGCTTGACTCGCCAACGGTTTTGCAAAAAAAAGAGTTTGATCAAGGCAAGCTTGTATACTTGCGACGTAAAATTGTTGAGCCGTATGATTTGGGACGCGAGCATTTTGTGGGCCTTGGTGATGTGCATGGAGAGATCCATGGTTTTGCAGGTTTTTTAGATGCGTTAAATCAAAATAAACCTGGCGAACCGCGTGTGTTAGATGGGTTACACATAATTAATCCACATGATACTATTGTGTTGCTCGGTGATTATATTGACCGCGGAAAATATTCTGCAGAGGTTGTTACGGCTGTGTCTTTGCTATGGATCCATAATCCTGGTCAAGTTTTTGTTATTCGTGGTAATCATGAGTTTTGTGGTAGTTGTCTTTCTTTTATGCACAAAGAAGCTTTTGCACATGCATGTTTTGGATCTCATAGTGAGGAGGCTTTTGTTAAATTAGCTCAATGGTTTAGTCTCCTGCCCGTTGCTTTACTAGTTGTGTTTCCTTCCGAAAAAATGTTTTCAAAAAAAACAGCACAAAAAACATTATTTCATTTTAATCAAAGTGAAAAGATATTATTTTGTCATGGTGGTCCGGCGGAAGAGTATAAAAATTATGTACGTTTTGAAACATGTCCAAATCGGGCAGTTACCCATGATTGGTGTTTTTGTCCAAAAGGCTATTGTAATTTTTGTTTTTCCGATTTCAATCCATACTTATATGCACAAAATATATCAGAGAATGGTTGGCAATGTGGTTGTTGTGATTCAGATACCGATGATCTGTTAGATATGCCGGGAATGTTTCACTCCGGAGTTCAGGTCTATGATGAACTTAAAACACGTCGATTTTGTCAAAAAAATAATATCACGATGATTTTAAGAGGGCATCAGCACGACTTTGAAATTCAAGGCCCCATGTACTGGGCTATGTTTACTATCGGTGCACGTGAAGGGCATAAAGGTCTTGCAAAAAGCTGGGCTCATTATCAAGCTCCGACTATGCCAGTGCTCGCAGAAACGGCGACTACGACGTTTACCAACCAACATGAAAATTTGGCGCCCAGTGGCGTACGGTTAAGAGGAAATGTTACTGCGCCCATTGATGCCTGGCAGCCCAAGGGTTTTACAAAAAATCCTTGTGAGCGTATGTGGGATGGGCTAGTGGTAACACATAATCGTTTGCCGCGTGTAGTCAGAGGGCAAGAAGATCCCTTTGATTTGGTGTATTCACGATTTACGTTAGACGCGTCTGTTGAACGCAGTGCGCTCAAAACATGCACGGTAACATGTGCTGAAATTCGTAAGGCGCTTGGTCTTGAATAATTTTTTTACTTTTTTTCTATTGTTTTGTCATGTACAAAAATGAAGCATAATACCGCTGCACAAAGTGCGAGTACGGTACCAAAAATGAATGGTGCAGCCGTACTTTTGTTCCATAATAATCCTGCGAAAAGGGCTGCACAAAATATGCTTATGCCGTTCACCAAGTAATACAGGCCGAAAGCGGTACCATACAGATATGACGGGGTAAACGAGGCTATATATTTTTTTGCAACGCCATCATTGAAGGCCAAAAAAATACCGTAACAGGCGAATCCGGCGATGAGAGCAAGTTTGTTTTGAGCTGAAGATATACTGCACAGAGCATATGAAAAGGCGAATATCACATAGCTTCTGAAAATATAGCGCGTAGCACCATGTGTATCAGAACGTATACCGGCAGGAAATGAAATCAGGGTATTAAATGCATGCATACATGAATGAAGCAAAAGTATCGGTCCGATACCAAATCCAATGGACTGTGCTTTGAGTATCATGAATGCATCAGAACTGTTTGCAAGCGTGAATAAACAATCGACCGCCAAAAAAATAAAAAATGGTTTTTGTAGTTGTAAGAGATCTTTCCAGGTTATCTTTGCATGAATTTGTCCATTATGGGCCTTTTTGTCGGTTGTGGCGAATATGAGTAAAACGACGCCTACAACAGAAGGCACCAGTGCAATAAAAAATATCGTGCGCATATTAAGCGAAAAAATCCATAAAAAAAAGAACGCAAGCAGAGGTCCGAACACTGCTCCTGCACTATCGAGGCTTCGATGGAACCCAAAGGCACGACCATGATATTTACGTGGTGTGCTATCGGCAATAAAGGCATCGCGTGCTGTTGTGCGTACGCCTTTACCCAAGCGATCCATGATACGGGCAAAAAAAACTGTCGGCCAGGCCGCAGCTATGCCCAAAAAAAATTTGGCTACGGTGGAGAGTGAGTAGCCGGTGACTATAAATGGCTTGCGAGTATGCCATAGATCGGAGAAGTATCCTGATAATAATTTAAATATGTTTGATGCGGCATCTGCGCTGCCCATGATAATGCCTACAATGACGGCGGATGCCCCCAGTTCTTTGGTGAGCAAAAGGGGTATGAGTGGGGTTGTCATGTCTGATGCAATATCGTTAAAAAGGCTCACGAGTCCCAAAACAAAAACATTTTGTGAGATATGCAGCTTGTCTAATAATTTTGCCATTCCGTGAATTCCCTTTTTATTGTGTAAATTTTGATGTCTATAAGCGTGATTAAGCGTGGTTTTTGTATCGTACGAGTAATCTCGTGACTTTTTCAATAAAAAATGGGTAGAGTTGCGGCAGTGAACATTTTTTTATTTTTTAGGAGGTATGTATGAAAAAGATATATGTAGGTATGGCTTTGCTTGGGCTGTGTGTAAGTTGTGTAGTTGTCGCAGAAACAAAAGTAAGTGAAAAGGAAATTCTTAATGATATTAAAATTTTTGCAAAAAGAGTAAAAAATAATAACAAAGATAATCGATACACATTTTGGGAAACTTTTGTGTTCGGTATGAATTCAAAGGATAATAAGACCGAAGAAGTTTTACCTAAAATTGTCTTAACCCTCAAAGAAGCCCCTTTTGAAGGTTTGTATAAAGTTGATCAGGCGCTTTATGCGGGACGTTCTCATGCATACATGAATGCATTGAAAAAAATTACTAAGGAATATGCTGACAATTTAGCATCATGGTCTTCTCAGAACAATTATCAGAATATTTTAGGAAACATGTATGCATTGTTGCGTGATATGAAGCAGACAAGCTTAGAAATTAAAAATAAACCTTTTTTATCACGTGAAAATCGTATAGCAATAGACCTTCTTGTTGTTTTAGGTGAAATTGTTTTGGCAGATATGATTGAGCATGCAGTAGAAAACTCGCCTTACAAAAAATTTGCAGACTCATATCGTAAAACTCCTGAGCAAATAGAAGCCTGGAATAAAGCGGCTGACAGATTTGGTTGGGAAGATCAAAAAATTAAAACAGCTGAAGATGCCCGAAAAAAAATGGAACGATCAGAAGAAGATACTGAGACGCAAAATTAATAAATATTTTTTTTATAGCGAGGTCCACTAAGCCATGCACATTCGTGATCATGAATAGTGTGATTTAATCACATAAACAAAAAACACTTTTGAGCGGGCCTAAAATAGTGCGGTCTTTTATGACGCACCATGGCTTTCGCCATAGTTTTAAAGCAGGCCATAACGTTCATACACGCTATGGCCTGTTTAGTTGATTCAAAAGAATTCTAAAATTCGCCTCTTAACGCAGCATATAAACCCCAGCCTTTAAGTGCCATGTTCGCATACGGCGCCGAGTAATAGCCGCCAAAATCTACGGTGATTGCACGAGATGCATTATGGAGCGAGGCGGTTGCAAATACCGTGTTAAGCAAGCCAGTTTGTGCTGCAGGAGAGAACATATCAAGGTCAGACTCGGTAAGGCCGGTAAATTCAAGATCATCATCGGCTGTTGTTGCATGATATTTAATCGTGCTATTTTTTGTTGCCGATTTGTTTGCATCATTATCGTGAGCAACTACACCATATGCCTCAAAAGGATAAATGTAGCGGTCTTTGAGACTGTCTGCGGTGCAGCAGGGACGTCGCAAGAAAATTTTTTCAGTAGGGTGAGTCCAAAGATTGTAACCGATGGTTGCTGAAAAAAAGTTTGCTTCAAACGTGAGGCCAAACGAAAGATCAGCGAGATCTGAAGGTTTTACTTTGCATGGTACGGTAAGCACGTTCATTGCAGGGATAGATTCTACAATGCCTTTTCTATGTACTTTGAGGTATCTCGTATAGGGCTTGTACTTAAGATCAAAAGTGCGCATCTGCGCTCTTCTAAAATAAAAGGTGTTTTCGAGGCTTGCCCACGCATTTACGCATGATTGACAGTTGTCCATGAGCGGAACATTGAGATAAAAATTAATACCGACACCCCAGTGCTTGTTTGGGCCGGTGTAGGGAGAGAAAAGATATTTTGGGTCCTGGCTGTTCTCGAGCGGGACAACCACTAGCGAATTATACTCTAAAAATACGTGCTCGCAGTCAATCAGTGTTGATCCATAAATCAGAGTGATATCCGGAACATGCGTTCGACATTGCGGTGTGGGTTTAACACGCATAAAATTCCAATTTTGATTATCAAATGCCTGTTGGAGTAATGCTAGGTTGGATTGAGTGGTCGGTGAATTTGGAGCGCCGTTGGTACTCATAATCAGATTGTTTTTGGTTGATACGATACCCGTTGATGCAGCCAAATAGGTGTCCTGAAAAAATGGTATGGGTAAAAGATCTCCCATGCGGCGTGTGGCTTTTATACGTGCACCATAGCTCTCCGATCTTGGGCTGAGCATCAGGTCGGCATTAAATCCTGGACTGTTTTCTAAATTATCAAACCAAAATGCATCTATATCACGAAACGCATAATTTGGTGCATCTGAATTTGCTATTAATAGGGCACTTTTGCAATCGAAAAGAAAGTATTTGTTTGCGCATTCGGTATCGAGACTTTTGTTTGAGAGGGCAAACGCTTCAAGCGCGGTGCAGTGTCTATCATGGGTTGCAGGTTCTGTTTTGTATACGAACGAATAGTGGGCGAGCGGACGCTCAGTGAAGTACATTTTACTGTCCCGGTATTGTTGTAGGGATAGTAGGGTAGGTACGTAACAAATAGTAAAACTTAAACATATCAGTTCAATGCGGCGTACTAAGGGCGTGTGACGTACGTTTTTCATAACAACTAACTCCTTTTGTCATACATGATCGGTCGGGAGCTATAGTGAAATCAATCACGCTCATGATCGTAAAAAATGCGATTTGTTCGCACAAGGCATGAGTATATTTGAGTGCTTTACTATAGCGTCTGCCATAGTCTAAACTGGCTATGCAACAAGGGCAACCGCTATAGTACAGCTATTTTGATACAATCCATATGCTTATGAAAAATATGCAATAGCCAAAGCGTTTTTTTATATTGTGTAATCGAATTTTATTGAGTTGTACTATAAAAATAAAAGAAAGAGGCTTTGCAAAAATTTTTGCAAAGCCTCTTTCAAAAACCAGAATGTTAACAAAAATTTATTTCACTGCAGGTCCCCAGGTCCCTGGGTTGCCGCCGATGCGTGGTATTTTAATGGATTCTACCATAAAATTTAAACCTTCAAGAGCTTTTTTTATCTCTTCTCCTGTAAGGATTGTCTGAAGTTTTTCTGCAAGAGCTTTATTCTCCAGCAGTTCTTTAAATTGTGATCTGAGCTCATAAGCCTTAACAAGATGCGAAACATGTTCTTTCATATTTTTAAACGCATCTACAAGTATTTCGAGGTATGCCCTTAACGTTGTTTTATTAACAGGCTGGATACTCCAAAATCCGCCGCCTACACGGCCGTTTTTATCAGTGCTTGTATAAAAATACGTCCCTTGTGTTTCAGCAAGTGATGTAAATTTGCCGAGAGCATCTTGTGCTTTACTCAAAGCATCTTCGATATTACCTAAATGATGCAACGGTGGTTGTGTATCTTTACCCATTTTAATTGCTACAGATGGATTTTCTTCCAATTTTTTAATGGCTGTTAAAACATCCGTCACATCTTTGTTCAAAATATTTTGGAGAGTTTTTTCATGTTCACGCATTTGTACAAACGGAGGAGTTGATACGCCCATCAACGCCATGGTTGATATGAGTGTGAGGCTGAGTAAAACAATTATTTTTTTCATAAAAACCTCTGTGTTTTAGAGATCTGTTTGTGTTATTTCGTTTTTATTGTTCTTAGCAGGATATTTTCGGCCTACGCCAATATATCGGCGTAGGCCAGTGAATCTTGATTATACTTCACGTAGTTTATCAAGGCGGTCATTGAGACTTTGTAGTGTTCGTTTTTCTTGTATTTCAGCTGGTGAGAGTGTTAACTCATCAAGTCTGTCTGCAATCCAGTTTGAAATATTTTTGATCCATTCAGACGATTGCATCACACTCGCATGAATTTCTTTATCACGTGCAGCTTCACTTTGATTTTTGGTTACTACATCATGTATTTGTTTAAAGTTTCGCGATATGATATTGCGAATTTTTCGAGTCATCACATTCACATCATGTTTGAGAATAATGTAATCAAGACTGTTTTTTTGTTTGAGAGCAGCCTTGGTAAGATCTTCTTTAATACGTTGTACGGCATTGCGAATTTTTTCTGCGTTCACTTCAACCTTACGAACGTCTTTTTCGCTCCAAATACCGCGATTCATTTGTAATCTCGCAAAGGACTCACGCAAATTTTTTGCATTGATATACATCTTATCAAGCTGGTCTGTAAGTTGTGTTTTCAATTGTGCCGAAAGATTCGTGTAGTTAAGCGGAGCCCCTCGTTCAGTTTGATAAGCTGTAGGCAAAACATCTTGTTGAGTTTGATAATAAGCTGCAGGTAAAACATCCTGCTCACCCTGATAAACAACTGGTTTCTGATATGTGGGCATATAATCTGCAAAAAGAACCTCGTCCCGGGCATACAACCCCGCCGTGGTCAAAAGGGCGAGTGTAATTATCATATTTTTCATAATGAACCTCTTTTAATTTTAGTGAACAGTTGTTCACGCTATCTCGTTCTTTATTTATTCTCCGTTAACGTTCACGTTGACGTTTGTTTCTTGATGTGTAAAGTGACCCCCTTGGTCAAGACACGAAAATAGAAAAAAAGTTAAAACATGGCGCTCCTTTGTTGATGATGTTGAGAAATAAAAAAACTGTCGAAAAG
>LCAT01000017.1 GCA_000996695.1 candidate division TM6 bacterium GW2011_GWE2_41_16
AACGCTTTAGCGAATCTTGACAATGATCCTATGGGTCAGCGTGGGCCGACCTACACATACAGTCCTACCCTCACCCCGCAAAATCCATTATTCTGTTTTTACTATCAAATCACGGGCGGCGAGCTTACAAAAAGGACCGTGTACTTTCTTATCAAATATATCCCTGGTAAACCTGCAATTCAGATTTTACGCAGAACATTTAAGCCAACAAACAGAGGAGCCTCGCTGTGGGAAGACATGGCTACCGTGCCCCTGCAAAAGCCTCTCGATGGCCCTTCAAAAATTCAGATAACCCCACAAAATGACGGCAAGCTCGTGCTTGTGCTCCCACAAAATAATCAGATAACGATCCCTGCAAGTACAAAAAATGTCGGCGGACAGGTGGTAACCACTCAACCGGTCGCACAGCCGACACCAGCAACTCCTCCATCTACTGCAGCAACTCAACCTACACCTCAACCAGTTACTCCTACGTCACCAGTAAAAGAAGAGCTCCCTGCACCGTCGTGGAATGTTGTGACCGTGCCTGGCTGGGAGGCCTTTTATAAAACCTACAAATACGAGCTGGCAACAAACGCGTCACGCGGGAATTTCACCGTACTCGACTATCCGAACAAAACACAGTTCACTCTGCCACTCTCCTTTGATCCACAAACACAGCTCATGTGCTTTGTGTACCTGGTACAATCGGGAGAGCTTGCACGATCGAAGATGTATGTTCTGATAAAAAATATATCAGCACCGGATAAGCCTGCACTACAAATATTCAGAACAACGCTGGTGCCAAACAAAGCAACGCAGTGGGAGGATATCATTATTTTGCCCCTAAAAAATGCGTTTAACGGCGTATCTACCGTGCAATTGAGCATTAAGCCGAGCGGAGACTTTAGCTTGGCTATGCCGGACACCTACGTCGTTATGGTTCCAGCCGGTAGAAAAAATTCAAAAAAATAAAAGACCATTAATAAGGGCTCTGCCCTTTGACCCGTAAGGCCATAGTCTGCAACGTTAAGGACTATGGGACCCTTAACCCGGTGAAAGAATTAAATCAAGTTCTTTTACGGCAAAAGCCGTTAGTAAGCGAGAAGATATCAAAACGGTTTTTACCGTTTTGATATCTTCTCATTCTTTATCCGCCGTCGCATAAAGCTATGGCGGACACGAGCTTCGCATTACAAAAAAATATTCTTCTACAAATTATTGTCACCGGATTAATGGCATGACTCATGTGTGTTAAGTAATCGGGTCAAGGGTTGAACAACCCTTGCGGGTTGTAGGGCAGAGCCCTTATTATTTATAGTTTTTTTATTGCGTTCTTGTGTAAGCATATGTTACGATTTGAGTTAAAGGTAACGATGCGTGTAACCTTTAACTCATAAGGCAATATATGGATAAAAAAAATATTCTCACAATCCTCAGATCAAAATCATCCGTTATAACGTTTAAAGAACTGTTAATTGCTTCTGGCGAACAAAGCCCGCACCTCCTCAGAAGACGTCTCAATTATTATGTTCAAAAGGGTGAGCTCTACAATATACGGCGGGGGCTGTATGCAAAGGATCAAAACTATGATCGTCTCGAACTGGCAACAAAAATTTATACGCCCTCGTACATAAGCTTTGAGACTGTTTTGCGAGAGGCTGGCGTGATTTTTCAGCACTACCATAAAATATTTGTTGCAACGTACCAAAGCAAAGAGCTTGAGTGTGACGGACAAAACTACTCATTCAGAAAAATCAAAGACATCATTTTGACCAATAATGCGGGCGTTGAAGATAAAGGCACGTATTTTGCCGCTACACCAGAGCGCGCTTTTTTGGATGTTCTCTATCTCAACAAGGATTATCACTTTGATAATCTATCGCCACTTAATATTGATAAAATCCAGACGTTGTTACCGATGTATCACAACAAACGCATGGTTCAAAAGGTTACTCGCTACTTTAAAAACTTTAACGTATAGCATGCGCTATATACATGCAGACGATCGTTAAAGTAAATAAAACCTGCAAGCACTTTCCCGTTCAAGCAGGTACACACATGTTCGTAAGTTAAGCTATAAACCAAAGGGCATAATTATGACGCTTGAAATTGCAACCCACAGAAATTTGTTAATTCACATTTTGAAAGATATTTACTCAGACACCACAATCGCACCATTTCTTGGGTTTAAAGGTGGAACCGCTGCATATTTATTTTATAATTTAGGTCGGTTTTCGGTGGACCTCGACTTTGATCTTCTTGACCAAACAAAAGAAGATATCGTATTCAAAAAAATAAACGCCATTTTGCACGCGTATGGGACAGTGATAGAAGCACGCAAAAAACGGTACAGCCTGTTCTTTTTTGTTTCTTACAACAACAAAATTCAGAATGCTTACAACATTAAGCTCGAGATTAATCGCAGAAACTTTGGGTCTAGTTATGAACTAAAATCGTATTTGGGCATACCTATGAAAGTAATGGTTCTACCTGACATGGTAGCGCATAAGCTTGTTGCAATGCATGAGCGTATTGGCAAAACTAATCGTGATATTTTTGATGTATGGTTTTTTTTAAAAAACAACTGGCCAATCAACGAATCCATTATCAAAACAAGAACAGGTATGTCCCTTCAGCAATTTTTGACACAATGCATTGTGTCCCTCGAGAAAATGTCCGATCGCGGGATATTATCGGGCATAGGCGAACTGCTTGATAGCAAACAGAAAGCATGGGCAAAAGAAAAGTTGCGAAGCGAAACCATTTTTTTACTTAAGTTAAAATTGGATTCGTTACAAAAAATAGAAAAACTTTAACCTAGGGCTCTGCCCTTTGACCCGTGAGGCCAAAGTCTGCAACGTTGCAGACTTCTGGCACCCTCAACCCATTGAAAAAGTTTTGCAATCCGTTACAACTCAACAATTTTGTACGTGAAAAAATTAAATCAAGTTTTTTACGGCAATCGCCGTTAGCAAGCGAGAAGATATCAAAACGGTAAAAACCGTTTTGATATCTTCTCATTCTTTATCCGCCGTCGCATAAAGCTATGGCGGACACGAGCTTCGCATTACAAAAAAAATATTTTTCTACAAATTATTGTCACCGGGTCAAGGGTTGAACAACCCTTGCGGGTTGTAGGGCAGAGCCCTGATTTAATCTTCTCCGTGACAAATCCATTGCTTCACCCTGCCCATTTTTGCCTATGATATGTATGTGCACAAAAAAAACGTTGTTTTTTTCTTAAGGAGATCTTATGAATCGTTTATCATACACACTCATAGCTCTTGCAGGCGGCTTATGCCTTCAAACTTCTGCGGTAACATTCCAAGGCAAAAATGATACCGCAAGAAAAAACGATGCAGAAAGACA
Source organism: candidate division TM6 bacterium GW2011_GWE2_41_16 (assembly GCA_000996695.1). Taxonomy (GTDB): domain Bacteria; phylum Babelota; class Babeliae; order Babelales; family Babelaceae; genus GWE2-41-16. The sequence continues at coordinate 3,352 of LCAT01000017.1, forward strand.
AATTACAGAGTTGATTGCAACGGGAGAGTATAAAATTAAAAATACAAGAAATGATTACATTAAAGCACTTCTCGAAAAAGCCGGTGTTACAACAACGTCATCAATGCAACAAGTCAAAGGGGTAGAAGAATTGACCTACGATGACGCCTTACTATTATCCAACTACGTAGAAAACATGTTCAGTAAAAAGCTCGCTCTCACCAATGCCTGGAGAGACCAGCTGCATGAGACTATTGCTCGTCAGCTCAAAAAATCTCAGGGATTCACCGTCTCCCGTTATAAACGTCTTGCTATGCAACTTGTTGACGCAGCGCTACAAGACCAGCTTGCAAAGCACGAATAATTTTAAAATTTTTGTTTTTTTGTGGCAAAGGGCTCGTGATTTTTTTTCACGAGCCCTTTGTGCTTCTTAATCACTTTTTTACACAGCCTCTACCGCTGTTTGTACAGCTGCATCTTTTTGTTTCTTGCTCTTACTTTTCTGAGTAGCAGCCTTCTGCGCTTTTTCGGCAACTGAACTCTCGCGCATTTTAAGCGGCGTTTTTTTTACCGCGTTCACGAGCGGATCATCAGCTGCTGCAGAAATTTCTGAAAGTTTTTTGCCCTTGTACTCGTTCGAGTCTTGCAAGAACGACTCAAGCTTGCGCAGATCAGCGTTCTCATCTATAGAACCACCACCAAAGAACCATCGTTGCACAGGATCACGTTCTTCAACAACTTCAGATTCATGCATCAGATACATCGCGCTCTGAGCCTTATTAGTCGTAAAGTGATGCAGACCATCCTGCCGTTTTGGCTGCACAATCGTTGGCACAATAAACACTGCAAGGTTTGCTCCAAGCGTACCTTTGTCGCGCCCCCTAAACAAGTTGCCTATGATCGGAAGTTTTGAGAAGAACGGCACTTCATAGCGACTCTCAGAGGACGAGGTTGTCGTAAGACCACCTATGGCAAGCAGATCGCCTGACTTCATATTGATATAGCTCGAGATCGTACGATTGATACGATTGTAATAATCAGTTGAAGAAGCATTATTCGTGGTAAACTCGGTAACCTCTATGGCCAACTTAAAACCCAGTCTATTAAACGAGCTAATGCGTGGCGTAAAACTAATACTAAATTTTGCCGGATACTCTTTTTGTTTAATATTAAATCCAGTGGATGTTTGCTCAGCATTACCTGATGCTTGACGAATTTCGGTACTTATTTCTGAACCAACTTTATTGTTGAGCGTTACGATGTATGGATGGGAAAGAATTTTGGTATGTGCATATTTTTGGAGCATTTTAAGCACCATCCAAATACTATTGGTACATACATCCTTAAACGATACGATCATACTGCCGTTTTCGCCACCAAGCGTGGTGGAAGTTTGCTGTTGCGCCATACTATATTTTGCACCAAGCAATAATCTCAATAAGTCTGCGTTTAAGGTTGTTGTAGGTTGTGATACGGTAGGACTGCTTCCGGTAGTTTGCAGATTATTCAAAATAGGAGCAGTAATTTGTGCTGACTGAAAAGCCATACCTTGGGGTAAATCAAGACCCTCAGGTGTACGCATTTGCGCAGAAAGATTTTTTGAGTCCCGAGCCGTAAGATCGACCACAAGCACCTCAAAAATCACCTGCATTTGTGGCTGATCAAGTTCCTGTAATAACTTTTTGATGCGCACCCAGTCTTCATCTTTAGCAGCAATCACCAGTCGATTGCCTCCGATAGTTATCGGCCCAGTCTCTATGCTTGACTTTAGCCCTGATGACGTTTGAGCCGACTCGCCCTCTTTAGTTTGAGACGGTTTCATCGTATCTGCAGCAATAAGAGGCGAGTCAAAAAAGCGCTGAGCATCTGTTCGCTCTACGTTCGATTGTCCAGAAGAACTTGTGTCTCCCTTCACGATATTTTGTAAAATACCCGCTATTTCTTCAGAATTGAGATATTGCAAATTGTACACATGCACCACAGACTTACCCATTTCAAGTGGTACGTCGATGTACTCGTTAATAAAGTTTTTAACTCGTTCAATCGCGTTTTCGCGGCCAATGAGAATCAAGGTGTTTGTGCGCGGATCAGCCTTGATTTTCATATTACTTTCAAAGTACACGTTCGACTCTGTCTGTGGCGTTGCCTTAAATTGCACTGCTTGCTGGTCTTTTGCAATTTTCTCCTTAAGCCAGGTTGCTACAACCCCAGCCGAGATGTGGTAGAGGGGCATTGTTGCAAGAACCTCTTTGTTGCCACTTTTATCAAGCGTCAAAATAATGTTCATCGCGGCAGCAATGTTATCAGCTCGATCGGTTACAATAATAGCATTCAGTTTGGAATCAAAAAACCAGGGAACCTGTCCTTGAACAACCGGTGAAAGCATCGTTTGCAAAATGGTATTAATCGCATCATTACCGCTACCATCTCCAGGCACCTTCATATTTTCTAGATAATAAATTGCATGAATATGCTCAGGTGATCGCGGCAAATCGAATGGCGACGCGTTTATATAAATTGGGTACAAATTACGCGCATTATTTTGATCGAGCTTAGAAACCACAAGCATATCGCCCTTGGGATACATCGTGTAACCCGCAAGCTCCAAGAAAATACGTATATAACTCTCTGCCTTGTCGAGCGATAAACGATCAATTTGTTTAAAGGTTACCTTTTGATTAATAGCCACAACACCCTGGGGTAACAACAAATTCTTTTTCAATTTTTTTGCATACTTGCTAACAATCGTACTTAAATCAGTATTATCAAAACGAAATGCCATCGTTTTATCATTTGCATGCACAAAAGACATCGTCGCAAGCACAAAGCCCAAAACAATAAAAATATATTTTCGCGTAACAATCATACCAAACCCCACGTCTACGTTTGAGCAAATTTCATGTCTAAGAAGATTTTGCCAGTTGAAGTGTTGCTATCTCAAGCGTTACATCAAGAAGCTGGCCATCCTTCGTCATACTCAAAATTTTTATAAATACCCGTCTCTCACGCTCGATATTTTCGAGCAGATCGCACACGTCTTTCATGTTTAAACCGGTAAAGCTTGCAGTTAATTTAATTTCATTATATCCATTACCAAGATCTTGTGGTGGTTCTGGTACATCAACGCGCCCGAGGTTCGCAGTTAAATTAAGATCTTTAATGGTAAGATTAAAAAAATCTCTTATTTTAAAACTCGCATCCTTTGAAATTAAGTCCTTAACATCCTCTTGTTGCTTTGTAACGCGTTTGTAGTCATCAATAAGAACCTGCGCATCTTTACGAGTTTTATTAACTTGAACAAGCTTATTTTGCAAAGATCCCATTGCGCTATTATGCCAAAAGATAATCAACCCCGCACACACAATAACTCCACCCACAAGCCCTGCGGTGAGCTGGTAGAGCTGTTTTTTATCAAGATCTGAAACGAAGTCTTTAATGTTTTGGAATATCATCATGATAGTTCCCGATATTTTTTATTAAGCATAAGCGTAAGCGCAAATTTCGTATCTTGAATGGATGGAGGATTCATAATCAATGGCATTCTTTTAAACGTATTTTCTAAGTCTTTCAATTCACTAAAACCTCTCACACTACCGTCAAACACCAGTATGTCCTGATTTGGATTATCTGTTGTCTTGAGCTCTATTTTTTTAAGATCAAGCCCGAGATTTTTTCTATTGATATGAGTCGTAAGTTCCTGAAGATAACTCAAAAACAAATTTTTATTTGTCCACGTAAGCGCATACCAAATCGTTTGCTCCTGCTGCAATTTTTCTTGAGCTTTTTTTTGTACACTGGTCAATGTATTAGCCCCACGTACACCAGATAAACCGAACTCATCCTTGAGTTTTTTGATCGCATCATTTTCTGCTTTTGTTATCGCAACGCTCATCTGATGCTGGCGCCACACACTGTACCCAAAAATTGTTCCTAAAATAATGATGGCTAAGCATGCACCCGCAATCACCTGTTTGCCAATAATATCATCAGTACGCATAAGCACTTTTTTATCAAATAGATCAAACGACTCGGTAAGCGGCAATACCAATGCAAGAGCAACACAGATCAAACTGCCGCTATCAACAATGTTATGATCTTTGGCAACAATATCGCTGCTCTTAAAAATAAGGGCAGGATGCAACTGCGTAACCGTGCGCCCCACAATCTGCTCAACCTTTGATACAATCGCTGGATTATCGCTCCCAATACCGGTCAAAAAGCATGTTTGTACGCTATCGATATCAGCTTTTTTGAGAGCCGATGCATACGAGACACCAAGTGCTTGCATAAACAGATCAGTTTTGTCAGCATTTTTATCAAACGGAAGAGGCAAAGCTTTGATAGAAACGGGCACGCCATTTTGTACCAGCATAAAAAAACTGCTTACATCGCCCACATGGATTACCATCTGAGCAGCGGGCTCTTCTTTGTTAGTGGGCAACAAGGCACCAATTTTGTGCAAAAACGCATAGAGATCTACGCTTTCTGTCGACAACTTATCCAACTGCCAATCAGCGTCTTTAAATAATTGTTCATAATAATCAACAACTGTCTGTTTGGTTATGGCAACCATGACCGAATTTTGCTGCGTTTTTATAAAACTGATCGCAGCATCCGCAAGCGGAAAAGGTAAAAGTGACTCAATCTCAAAGGGAATAATTTTACGAATTTTGTCATCATCGCCAAACGGCATGGTAACATCTTTAAAAAGAATTTGGGTCGTTGGCAACGTACAAAAAACTTTGTCGACACGGCCAACGATTTTTTTAACTTTTTTTATAGCCTCAAGTAACGCTATAAAGCGTGTATCAGGAGGTGTTTGTCCTTGTTCTTCACGGTCCATTTCAATGATAGTGCTTACGTCAGGAATCGGTTCTTGCAGCGTCAACTCAATCGTACGTTTATTGCCTTTAGCAACAACAACGGCGGCTCGAACCATTTTTTCGCCAAACTCAATGGCAACAATACGTTGACGCCAGGTAAAATAGGTATCAAATACTTCAGGCACAAATAGCTGCTTGATGGTCATCGAGAGATCAATTCGCTTCATTTTTTTCTACCTCTCCAGAGCGTCTGACGATGTCTTTAAGCGTAAGGGCCCGTTCTATATCTTCCTGAGAAACATCTGGAACTGCCCGCGTCCCATTAGTAAGATAATGCCCACGTTCCTGTTTGAATATGTCCATTTGATCAAATTTATCTTTATCTTCACCAAAAAACCATCTATTGATCGGATCGCGCAACAGGTATGGCTCTTGGTATTCTTTTACCAATTCTTTAATATCCTCAATTTTGCGATCACTAAAGTTATTTGCGTACGACGGATCATGTACCGGAATAATCTCAGGGGTCACAAGAATCAATAAGCTGCGTTGAGTTTTTTCTTTATTTTTGTTTTTAAAGAGCCAACCAAGCACTGGTATTTTACCGAGCACGGGCACCTCTGACTGGCTGTCGGTAATATTTTCACGCATTAATCCACCCAATGCGAGTGTATCGTTATTTTTTACAATAACTGATGATTGAACCACACGCTCAATACGGTTACCAGAATCTGCCACGGACGATGTAAAATTAGAAAACTCAACACGAATATCGAGGGTAACAAACCCCTCGTAACTAATTTGTGGGGTAATATTAACTTTTATATTTGCAGACAAATCATCAAAAGTATCTTGCGCATTAGCCTGGCCAGAATTAATTCTTCCAACAATCACCCGGCGAGTTTCACCAACTACAATCGACGCAGGATAACGCTGTGTAACCACCAAAAATGGATTGGCTATCGTTGTTGCATGCGTATAGGTTTGCAGAGCTTGTAGTAATCCCCACACGCCAAACGCATCACAACCAAGCGTCATCAACGTTGATCCAGGACTGCTTATAGTACTTGCAATATTAATCAAACTACCAAGCAACCTATTTGCACCACCCGTATTTGTACCTGTGTCAGTTTGTGGATATGGATACTCAACAATCGGACTGCCATTAAGACCTGATGTTTGATAGTTTATAAATTTGCCTAAAATGCTGCTTGCAGCTTTTTTGTTACGCAACTGCACACCTAATTTTTTTGCCTCATCAACATCAACATTGAGAATAAACACCTTGAGCGCAATTTGAGGTTGTTCAATATCGATCTGATCGATAGTTTCTTTAAGCTTAAGATAATCCTCGTACGATGAAGTAATAACTAAGCGATTTCCTGCAGGTTCAGGAACAATAGAAGGACGTCTAAAAAACTGTTCGCCATTACGTACACCACCAACTTTTGCAGCATCGGAGTTCTCCTGGAACCTCACCACTTCCATCAAAATTTTTGCAACAGCGTTTGCATCGGTGTATTTAAGGGTGTACACGTTAACCGGAGTAAATGGCAACGTAATTTTTTTATCCACAACCTGTCTTATAAAATCCTCTATACGTTTAAGCGCCTGGCTCGGCCCAAGCAAAATCAAACTATTGGTTCGCGGCTCAGCGATAACACGTGCTGCATCACTAAAATAGGACACGGTCGAAAGTTTGCGCGGCCCAAGCAACCTATCAGCCAAGTTTTGCGGATTTTGCGATTGCGCAATATCTTGATACAGTTTCGCAACCGTACCTGCATCAGCATGGTATAACTTAACGATCCATAACGCCTCGGGCATGCTGCCTTTGTCGAGCTCACGAATAATGGTAAGCAGATGGGCAATCGAACGTGCTTTGTCGGTTATGATCAACGCACGAATATCGTTCACCGTTATGGTAGGTCCTGCAATCGGTGATTTTAAACTCTCAACCGTTTTTAAAATGGTGTTTAAATCAGCATTTTCTACAAAATACACGTACCTCACTAACGTATCGTTATCCGGCAGCAGCGATACATCGGTATTAAAGAATGTCGGCAGCGGATTACGTGTTGCCGTTTTTGGTGATTGAAGATTGGTTGTCGTAATTCGATACGTACGCTCAACAGCGGTCGGCACAATAGCCAAACCTGCAATATCAAGAAACGTCACAAAAAGGTCCCAGGCCTGTTTTTTCGGCAAAGATTTGTTACTGGTAAAGGTAATCTTTGAACCCATCACCCCTTCACCCTTAGCAAGCGGTTGGATCGCGTCATCGGTAATAAACTTTAGATCAAGTTGCTCTTCCATGTACGAAATAAACTTAGAGAGCTCCATGTTCTCGAATGCTATATCGATCGTTTTATCCGCATTACCATACTGCCAAGGCTCTAAAAACGTTTTACTAATAACGTCTTCGCCTTCTTCGAGCTGGCCGATAAACTTTTTTTCAACTGCATTTTTAAACAAAAGCTCTTTGTGCTGCTCTTTAAGCTCCTGGGCCTTGACATCGCCAATTTCACGCACAATCGAACCAAGACTTTGTTGGCTCAACTCAGCAAATTTATCAGTGCGTCTTGCCATAGCCTTTTTTGCAAGTTCGGCGACCTCATCCTTAGAGTCCCCATCATCAGTCGATTTTTTTGCAGCCTTTTTATCGGTGCCTGCTGCAGCGGGTAGTTGTATTTTAACCACGTCCAACTGCTTGTCCCCCGGTTTTGAGTCACCAGAAGCAGACGGCTGCGACACACTGGATGAAACGCCTGGCGCAGTAGAAGTGTTTTGAGGTTGCCCTTGATCTGTTTGAGGAGTTGCTGATGAACCATTAGCTAATACGGTTTGAGCCACAGGTGACTGCGTAACCGATGCCTGCACCGCACTTCCGAATTGAGATATCGTTGAATTAGGTTGACCTGACTGAGTTGCTGCTTCTTGAGGTTTTTCTGATGAACCACTTTTATCGTGTGCCATCTGTGTCAAGGTCATATTTTCAGATGAACCAGGTACTTTTGGTGCATCTTGCGCACAGATCGCGCACCCCAGCATCACACACGAGAGTAAAAAAAAGATTTGTCTATTCATAGCGTTTCTCACGGATTAGATATTGGTTGTCGACTAAAAATTTGATCACGACCGCCGTGGTTAAGCATTGCATCTTTCAATTCCGCCTTGGTTGCCTTGAGCGCACCTTTTTGACGTGTAAGTTCTGCTCCAAGATTTTGCGCAGTCGATTTGAGCATACCATCGTTTTGGGAAGGCTCAGAAACTACTGCTCCAATACCTTTTTGAGCGAACACCGCTCGTGGCGAATCCGTATCGGTTTCATTTTTAAACTTGGTAATGGTGAAAGCTGTCGTAAACATAGCGTCACCACGTTTAAATTTTACGTCAAACGACGAGTCTAAGTCCTTTTTGATCACGGTGTTATACGCAGCAACACGATCACGAGTGGTATTAACGGCTACACCGGCAACATGCGTAACAATATCCCCTGGTTCAAAACCAAAGGCTTCGACTAATGCCGTGTCACCTTGCGATCCGATATAGCAGCCTATGCTCTTACCACGATCAAATGCGGTAGTTAAATCAAAGAGCGAAACCATGTTTGCAAGAGACTTAATGCGTCCACTAAATGCTGAACTATCCACGTGATATGCATGTTCATCAACTTTTTGAATAACTGAACCCCATACTTTATTTTGAATAAGATATGGATCTTTTTTAAGGCGATTTGCTGAAATAAATATCGTTTCTTGCTGACCATTCGAGCGAATGACCATAACTTTATCGCGATCTATCTTGATGATATGCGCATCTTCGATAAGGCCTCCTGCCTTATACAGCCGTTCTTCGCGTGTTGCATTGTTCGAAAATATTGCATACGAGTCGGTTTCATCATTATCTAAAATGATGCCCTTGAGCGTTACGTTAAGCGGTTGCAAAAACTCAGGCTGTGGCATTACCGGTCTTGACACTGGCCGCGGCTGAGGCGGCTGAGGAATTGGGACCAAAGGACCTTTACGCTCCGCAATTGATGGCGCAACCATCCGTTGATACGTGTCAAAAAGATCACTTTCATAAATGCGAGGAATCACAGGAACCGAAACACTTTGTGTTACAGGTAACGGTTTTTGATTGGTAAGAAGCGCTACTGTTTTTATCACCAGAGAAGGTGAAAATGCGACAAAAAGAAAAACACAAAAACATACCGCGAGAAGCACAGAATTTAAAATCCAGAGTGGGCTTTTCATGTAACGTCCTTCATGATCCTTTTTTTATGCCAAGACGGGCTGCATAAATACTTGCGACTCAACGCCCTTTTGTCAAGTTATAGCAGACTCCATGGTGTGTTTAAAAAATCACACTATTTTTGTATGCACAGATAAAATCAATCGTTTGTATAACGAATACGCACTATGTATACAGACGACAGATTGCGCCTTACTTCTCCCGCCGTGCTTTTGCTACCGTTTCGCTCTCCATTGGACCGGTAGGCAACCCACGAATAAACTGATACACATACGGGTTATCCGATTCCCAAATAGTTTTTGCACTGCCGTAATATACAATTCTACCGCCATACAGTAAAGCAACATTATCCGCATATTTAAAAATTTCAACATCATGCGAAATAACAACGGAAGTTATATTAAGACGCTTTTGCATATCAAACATCAACTCGTGGATAATACGCGTCGTAATAGGGTCAAGCCCTGTTGTAGGCTCGTCATATAACACAATCGATGGATTTGCTACAAGCGTGCGTGCAAGTCCCACACGTTTTTTCATCCCGCCCGAAAGTTCAGAAGGATTTTTGTATAAAATATCCTCGCCCAAGTTCACGAGCTTAAGTTTTTCTTTGACGATGCGCAAAATTTCTTTTTCAGAAACATTGTGCTCAGAGAGGGTCAAGCCAATATTTTCGAATACCGTTAATGAGTCAAGCAAGGCTGCAAACTGAAACACATATCCACATTTTTTATAAATTTCTTCAAGACCTTTATAATTGAGCTTGGTAATATCGATTCCATCGATAATCACTTTGCCCGAGGTCGGTTTAATAAGACCAATAATTTGTTTAAGAAAAACTGATTTACCTTCGCCCGAACGCCCAATAATACAGGTCATTTGTCCCGAAGGTATGGTCAGATCAACTCCACGAGTAACCCACTTATCTCCGAACCGCTTACGCAAATCTACAATCTCTATCATGGCGATCCCCGTTTTAAAATAAGAGTGTAGTTAAGAAATAATCGGAAACCACGATAAGAATCGATGCCATAACCACACTTTGAGTCGTGGATTCTCCGACGCCTTGCGCACCACCACGTGTTTTATAGCCATTATACGTACTGATCCAGGCAAGAATAAGACCAAACACTGCAGCTTTTGTAAGACCACCGGTTATATCCGACATCACCACATACGGCTGAATCATCGATATATATGAATCGGAATTCATACTAAGTCCGTATACACAATACATATAACCACCGATGATACCGCATAGCATGGAAAAAATAGTGATTAATGGAAAAATAAACACACTTGCCACAATCCGCGGAGTAACAATGTATTGAAAGGGATCGACACGAAGGGTTCTGAGAGCATCAATTTGTTCGGATATTTGCATGGAGCCAATCTCAGCCGCAATGGACGACCCCGCACGACCGACAACAATCAGGCCGGTTAATACAGGTCCAAGCTCTCGAATCATGCCAAGAGTTACGATCGTACCAATAAAATCTATGGCACCAACCCGGCTAAACCCTATATAACTTTGCGCCGCCAAAACAAGCCCGGTACAAAATCCGGTGAGCATGACGATAGGGAGCGAGTCAACACCAATCTTTTTCATTTGATCGATCGTTTGGCGAACATTAAGACGCTTGGTAAAAGCAATTACTATCGCCTGAACCAAAAACAAAAGAGACTCGCCCAAAAGGGCGAGTATGTTAATAAATTTATCACCGATATAATCGACAAACCTGAGGAAAGATTGCGAAAGAGCATATCCGATCATCGCGCCTCCAACCTCGTTAAAATTACGCAGGTGTCTGAGTTGATTCGGTTGGTTGTGACACGGGAGCTTCTTGTGGAGCTTGATTTTGCTCAACAGGTTGCGCAGCTGCTGGTGCTTCAACTGGCACAGAAGCCGGTTGACTGGTTGTTGTTACATACCGCGAAGTTTGCTCGAGGTTTGTACGAACAAGAGCTGCGCCAATCGAAAGAGCTAACCAACAAGCAGCCAAAATCCAGGTCGCTTTTTGTAAAAAGTCCTGACCGCTTGAGCCACCAAAAAGCATTTGAGAACCGCCGCCCATGGACCCAAGACCCATGCTGCCCTTGCTTTTTTGAATCAAAATTAAAAGAATAAGCAAAAGCGAAATGATAATAAAAAGTGTAACGAGCAATTGGTATAACATGCCTTACTCCATAATAGTCAAAAAAAAGTATTTCAATGCAGTATAACAAAATCCAAAAAATACACTCTCACATGTCGATTTGAAAATGCAATCAACGACCAAAAATTTTATCGCGAGTGCCATATCGAGCATACAGAGCCTATCGTTTTTTGCTACTCATGAACTGATAAAATTTTTTCTTTAAGTTCTTGTTTTTTACTAAAGCGCACGATATACAGACCGTAAACAAATCCCATGAGCGCGTCTGCCAAATAAAAGGACGTATAAATCATTACGAACTGAAATAATGCACTTGATAGGGGCAGCTTAGACACGCCAAACGAATATGGCAAAAAGAACAATCCGCATACTAAAGCACGCACAATCATGACCGTTTGCACTTTTGATGCACCACGCAATGCTGCCGCCAAAATAAGCTGCAACACATCGAAAAATACAAACAAACTGATAAAAGGGAACACGGTTGCCGCAAAATTTACAAACACATGCTTTGGATCAAATAAGCCAATAAAGAAATGCGATGCACACGAAAAAATTGCCAAAATGCTCATGACCATAACGATCGCAAGCAAAAGCACTTTTTTAATACTATTTTTTATACCGACCCAATCGTTGATCCCGTAGTGGTTACTTACCAAAAAGGTAATAACCTGCGCACATGCCATAGCGGGCACAAACGCGAATTGTTCTAGATCTTTAATTGCAGTAAACGATGCAATGGCAATTTTACCCATCGGTGTAATCAAAAGAACTAGCCATATTTTTGCATATGCCAACACCGCTTTATCAACAACTACCGGAGCGCTGAGCCATAAAATGCGCAAAGACAAGCCACCAGTAAATTTTGATAAAAATTTAATATTGTAGGCTTTAAGCGATGGGTGCACAATAACATAGAGAAACACACCCAGAGCCATACATCCATACTGAATAGCTGATGCCCACGCAGAACCGATTAAACCAAACGCCGGAATACTGCCAAATCCAAAAATGAGCAGATAATCAAAAAGTATAAAAATGCCTGCGCCCATCACATAAAAAGACATGGGCGTTCGCGTATTTTTTATTCCGCGCAAAAATCCGATGAGCGATGCAAAGATACATTGAAAAAATATACCCACAACCCGCACACGCAAGTACTGTGTACCTGCAAGAGCAATTTTCGGTGAAACACCATAAAAAGCGTACAGTGACGATGCCCCCAAAAATATAAAACTCGAAAAGCATATACCGATAACAAGAGCAACCCACAGCGATGTCACACAGACGCGGCCGGCATTCGCATACTCTTTGCGACCATTATAAAAGCCGACCATGATCACGGTACCAACCGACAAACCTTCAATGATTTTGCTCACCAGAAGCATAAACGTTGACCCCAGTCCTTGGGCAGCATATAACGATGTTGATCTCAAGTTTGCAACAAAAAAAGCGTCGATGATGGTTAAAATTGAGGACAAAATAAGCGCGCTTACCATCTCTGGTAGCACGTACTTCATAATCGTTGTGTAGCTCTCTCCATGCTTGGTATCTCGCACACTTGCGACATATCGCTTAAAAAACGCTCCAACCATGATCATTGACCTCATACTTATTCGACTACTAATGTATTATGTCACCAGGTCCAGCCGTCGCCAGAGGCTATGGCTGGCAGGCAAGGGTTTCTTATGCCATCAGGTCAAGCCTTCGGCCCAAACAACACGTATTTTAGACTCTGGCCTTATTATTTTTCGCCAAGAAATACCAGTTTATGCGTTCTTGAGCCAACTGAATAGACGCACGCCTCAACAAGTGTATGTTCTGGCATCCCATCATTTGTCCAGTCTTTAGAAGCCCAATAAACAAGCTTCGCCTGCCGATACGCAGACGACGGCCTAAACATACGCATCAACTCATCAGGCGCAAGCGACGCGCGAGCTACAACATAGTCTGACTGGTACGATGTTTTGCGCAAAAAGTTACGCCAGTCATACCGATTTACGATCACGTTATCCATGCCAAGCTTGATCGCCATATCTTCCAAAAAGTCCGCCTTTTTATTGTTCACCTCTACAGCAACGATATGTAAGTGCGGATATTTAATTTTCAAAGGAAACGATGGGAACCCCCCACCACTGCCTACATCGACAATCAAATTCGCCTCAGACAGATCACGGCAGCGGCCCAAGGCAAGCGAATCACTAAAATGGTAGGCGAGCACGCTCTTGAGCTGCGTGATAGCCGTGATATTAAACAACTCGTTCTGACGCACCAGCTCGTGATAGTACAGTTTAAAAGCATCAAGCTGCGCATCAGTCAGCTCGTGCATATCGGCAAACGCTTGCCAAAGCTCGAAAGATTCTTGATGTTCCATGAATAATACCCCCTGAAATATATGGCTTTCGCCATTATGGCCCGCTCAAACGTACGCATTGTTTATGTGATTAAATCACACTATTCATGGTCACGAATGCGCATAGCTTAAATGGACCTCGCTATAAGACATTTTTTACAAACGATTTCATGATACCAGGGGCATACAACAATGAGCAATTGTGGCATAAAAATTCGAAGCGCCCGGGAGTTACCCCAAGCGCTTTTGTTTGATCATACTACAAAAAACTGTTACTTCGTTGCTACCTGTCCTGAAACCGATGCTATCCAATTTTTGTACATTGGTAATTCTTTTATGTTGGTAGAATCTGTTCCATTCGATATTTGATCAAAAAAGCTTAAGCCGGTACGAGCTTTTTCCATCAATGTTCCTGGTTTACCCGCAAGATATTTTGTAATATCTGCCAAAGCTTTTTTTGCTTTTTGATCTCGCAAATCAATATTAAAGCATTGATTACACCATACTTTACCACTAGTGAAAGTAGCAGGTGAAACTGAATTATAACTAATAACATTCTGTAATTGCAAAACTAACCGAATAATGATTTGCGCAATTAACGCATTGTACCCATTAATGGTTTCATCAAGCGCACGCAATTCAAACCCTGTTTTTCCTGCTTTTTGATTTTCTTTTTGTTGTATTTTTGCTATTAACGCAACTATTTTTTGCAGATCAGCCTCAAAATGCACATAATATTTTTGTCCGCTTTGAGCATATTGCGTAAGTTCCTCTTGACTTGGCAATCGTACAAGCTCTTGTAAATCGCGACTTGCTGCATCCGTATGGTACACTCTATCCTTCCAATCCATATTCATAAAATCTATAATATCTTTGCGATCTTGATCGAAGGCTGCAGCATGAGCTTTTGTTAAATCATAAAGCCGTTTTTTAAGCTCATTAACTTTTTGTATAAATAAATCGTCTTCTATTGAGGCTTTACCTTGAACTTTTCGACCTTCTACGGCTGACACGTCTTCTTGAATCGTATCAAACAAAGCTGCTGCACTATTTAAATCTGCCAGAGTTGCTTTATCTTTTAAAAGCACTTCTGGCTTACTCAGCTTGAAAGAAATCTCCAAATTGTTCACTGCATCAGAAAGTAAATCAACCATCAACGATTGCGTACCTGTTAACGTTTCTGCAAAAGGATAATAAGATTTATACGCATCCTTTAAAGAAATTTTTGGAGAAAAAGCATCGTATGCCTCGCTCCACATATCGGGGCGCAGATGAATGACAGCATCAAAAATATGCTGTAATGCCTCGCTATTTTTCCTAGGCACTGTTTGCGTGATCTGAAGGTAGCGAATAAAATTTTTAAATGGTTGCCTTAGGCTTTCGGTATTGGACAATCCAAGAGATCCAACACCAATATTTTCAATAGCGGTGGCAAGGGTAGTTTTTTCATCACTCATTTGACCTGGAATTTTAACAAGCTCTTTTTTACGCTGTCTCCACATTGCTGCCGCTTCCTCAGACGTTGCAGGCGACGAAGTCGTCGCTGTAGGCTTTGCAGAAACGGTTGGTGCCGGCGGAGGCGGTGGTGTCACTGACGCACCGATCGATGGTGGTATTGGTTTAAGCTCTATTTTTACCCCACCAATTGTTGGTGAAGTTACAGGTACTGTTGGTGTTGGTGCAGGTGTTGTAGTTTTTAAAGCATCCAAATCTTTTTCTAATTTTTGAATGTTTTTTTCCATTATAGGTTTGAACACAGGATTTTTGTTGTTTGAAAGATTTTTTCTAGCCTCCGCTAACTCGTCCTCTTTTTCTTTAATTTTCCGATCCTGCTCTGAAATTGTCGATCCTGGAACTGTCGAAACAGATTGAGTGGTTGATTGAAGGTCAGAAATCTCTTTTTTCAATGTTGCAATTTTTATGCGTAATTTGTTGAACTTAGCTTGTTTTATCTGTTCCAAAAAAGGAGTCATATCACCCGAATCAGGCGTTTCTTCTAAATCTTTAAGCTGTTTTTCTTGATCAGCTAACTCTTTTTGCTTGGCTGCCAAATTTCCCGTGGAAACAATCACGACCGGTTTTTGTTGACTCTTTTGCCATGCAAGATAAGCATCAATTTGCTTTTGAGGTATAGGTTTTACTTCATCTTTTTTTGTTACTTTGATGGCAAAAGGAATATATTTAGTATTGGGTTCTATTCCAATATTACCCCTGGTAACGTAGTAATAAATACCATTCTTTTTATAAATATTTGGTAAAGGTTTTCCAAAAAGTGCTTCTAAAGATGATTTATTTGTTGTATCTTTAATAATTTTTTCAGTATCATTTAAACTAAGATCTATCCATTTTTGACCATCATAATATTTGGCCATTACTGATGCAGGTGTTATTGCCAATTTCGCTCTATTACCCAAATAGGCTAATTGTTGATTAAACATTTTAAGCATGTCGGTTGATTGCTTTGAAATAGTTCCTGGTGAAGTCGTCGCAGGCACTCCTGTTGATGATGTTGGCAATGGCGGCGGTTTAGAAGCCCCTGTCGTTGGTATTGGCAATGGCGGTGGCATTGGTATCTTTGACGTTCCCCCAACTCCTGGCAGTGGCGGTGGTAAAGGTATACCTGATGACTTTGAAGCAGCTCCCCCTGGCAACGGTGGGACCATAGCGCTAAGTGACAGCATGTTACCGGCAAACACCATTAAAAATATTAAACTCACAGATATTCGTTTCATCAACTCCTCCTTTTATAAAAAACAGTAAAATCACCTGCGCCAGCGAGCACCAACCTCAACACCATAATCGCCACGCTCATCCTTGATGGCACGTACCGATGCGTTATCCGAGAGATCATACTCAATATGCATGGCGACATCTTCACTCAAAGAAAAATTTTTTTCAACCTGAGCGCGCCAACGATCGCCAACCTCGACCTCAAGGGCCCCGCGAATACCTCCACGGCCCTCTTGCTCACGAATATGCGGAATCACACGCACACGATCAAGTGGACGCAAAAGCGCAAGCAGGTATCCTTGCAATCGCGAAACCTCAATCGTTGGACCAAAAAGTAATTTTTTAAGCGAACCGAATAGTGTTTGCGGTAGGATACTTGCAATAGCACCCTCGCTTGAACCACTATAAAGCAAGGTTATAATGTGCCGATCCTGTAATGATGGATAGGATGACAGCTCAATTTGTGGATCAGACGCATTTCCGCTTACAGCAAGCATAATATCGTACGACTTGATTACGTTTTTGGCATGCAAATTAAATAACACTGATTGCACGAACGGATCGCCAACTGCACGATCTATCGCAAGGACCCCACTTGTAATATAGAGGGGACGATACGGAAACAAAATCGATCCTTTGGTGATCGCTAACACACCATGCACCTGGGGATCATTACACTGGCCCTCAACGGCTCCCTGTGAGCTCAGTTCAAAGTTAAACATATCACTACGCACTTTAATCGGTTTACGTGCAAGCCACGAAATATGGCACGGTAGATCAATAGGCATCGTTTTAACGTCTGTAGCAAAATCTTGACCAAACTCTTGGGACATCAAATTTCCCTTTACATACGCATCATCAATGGCAACAGTACCGATAAGCTCACCATTTTCATAAGCACACAAACCACTCAATTGTGCGCTCACTCCATGAGCACTAAGCACTCTATACCCCGAACACAAAGCCAGAGCTTCGCTATACAATTTTCCACTAACAAAAGAATGAGTGCACCACGCATAGGGCACACTAATAATCCCGTCAGAGAACATCACTTTGGCATCGTATACATACACGCCATTGAGCACATCGTATACAAAAGCACCTGTATACAACTCAACTACAAGCGGCACTCCACCCACAACCCCTCTAAGACCTTTGCCTTCGGCTTTAACGGAGCCATTTAAGAGATTAAAAGATCCGTTTATTTTGCATTGACCTTGCATGCGCACATCAATACCAAAAGTTTGGATAATGCCATTGCCAAAAAGTTCATGGATGGCCATCGTGCTCATGCCATCAGCATAAGTTCTGAGCGTACAAAGTTCCTGTCCGTGATGCGCATACCGCGCTCGCACAATTTTATAGGGCTCTTGATGCTCAAAAATCAGTGTACCGTCACGAGCATCATCAGTTACAACGGAAACTGCTACATGTTTTTTATCAATCGAGACGTCCCCATGGACTTTTGAAGTCCACTTTCCCATACATATTTGTACTGATGCATCAAAAAAGGCATGCACAAAATTTTCCTGTGTAGGCTGAAAAATCACAGTACCTTGCACATTTTTAAGCTCAATCGATGAAATACTCAATAAAGGCACTTTAAATTTGCACTCATACGCCAAACCAACCGCACGTGAACCAGTATCAAAAAGCAGCTCAAGAGCTCCTTTACCATACAACAAATTTCCACATACACGCATACGCTGTAGATCAACAATCCCTTCTCCAGATAACCCTGACGATGATGCTTTAAAAATTTTATTTTTGTTAAAAAAATCAGGAAGCTCAAAAAGTTGCTCAATATCAGTCCAATCACCAAAAAACGTCCAATGAACCTGCTCTGCATTTTTTGGTTCACTTAATGCAGAAAAAGAACAACCAGTTATTGTCTCGCGTGCCGCAATACTCCAAAATCCTTTAATCGATGACGCGTTTATCTGACAGACACATTTTATGTGATGCATAAACCAAGAGCATTCACCTTGCATGCGCAAATCAGGATTAAGGGATTTTGGGTCGTAGGTAACATTCAAGGAACCATCAAAATGCAGAGGTATATCACGCGTTCGATGTATAAACTCAAAATCGATATGTTTTACCGAGCAGCTACTCATGGTCACACTTAATGTCGGATCAACCGGAGCGGCCAAAAGTTTGATATGCTCAAATGCGGCTAAATCATGCAGATCATATAATGAATAAAAATAGACCGAATAAAAAATAAACGAACATGACACTTTTCTGGTTCTTAGCCAAGAAAAAACGTTAGTCTGGACCTCAACCTCTGATGCATGCCACCCCCATTCTGATGACCCCGAACGATCAAAAACGTTGCAATCGGCCAAAACAACTCGTCCCTGTAACACTGAAAAATATGCGATGCGCCCCTGAAATGAACAGTTGTACATCTGCTCTATCAAAGAACATAGTTCATGCTCAATAAGCGACTGCACCCACTCATCACGCTCAACAATAGAGACTGAAACAAGGAGTGCGAGAGTATAACCAAAAAACAGCCTTAACATTCTGATATTCATGCACCGCTCTTTTCGAGCCCATCAATCAAGCTCCATGAGCCTTTTGTATATCGATATAATCGCAAAAAAAATGGGTCGCTCACGCTGCTCGATATAGCATACAAAATTTTCGCATACGCACTTCCCATATAGACCACCCCGGCGTTCATCGATCCATCACTATAAAACAAAAGCTCATGATGCGGAAAAGACACAAAATGCTCGAGTGCATGTGTTGGGGTTGCTGGAGGCCCGAGCACAGCACCCAGCACACCACCGGCACCGTAATTGACGAATTTTGGAAAGACATGCCATGCACCATCAATATAAAAACCACTGCGTTGCTCATCACAGCGAATTCCGTGCATGTGCCCGTCAAATCGGGCACGAGCTTTGAGAAGCACGCATGTTGCATACAAAAACTCAACCTCTTGGCGCACAAGCGCACGTGCACGCAGTTTATCGGCAAAGCCGATCAACAAAAAACCACCTACGATAATGAGCACAAAAACAATCGCAAGCTCAAGCAATAAATAGCCACGTGCATGCATTCCAGCCCCTTATGGCATTCGCCATTTTGACGTACACACATGTGCCAATTGACTATCTTTTTCAATCGCACTGTTGGTACGTATGACAAAACGAATTTCGTTCTAAGCTATGACCTCTTCTGACTCGGCAACCACCAATACTTCTTCGATAGTTGTTAACCCTTGACGTATTTTTCTTACGCCATCTTGTACCAATAAGGTCATTCCGTCTTTAACCGCCTGATTTTTTATCTCAACCGTATCAGCACGAGCAAGAGTAAGCCGCGCAATATCGACCGTCATAACCATGACCTCAAAAATTGCCAAGCGACCTTTAAATCCACTTTGCAAACATTCATCACAACCCTTTGCTTTGTAAAAGGTTATTTTGCTTGCTTCTTCTGGACTTATACCCACTTTTTTAAGGGCCTCTGGCGTTGGTGTATACACCTCTTTACACTCCTGACAAAGTTTACGTACCAGTCGCTGCGCCATAACGCCTACCACGGTGGATGATATCAAAAACGGTTCAATACCCATATCAAGTAAACGTGTAATCGTTGAAGCCGCAGAATTCGTGTGCAGGGTACTCAGCACTAAGTGGCCGGTAAGAGCTGCCTGAATAGCGATCTGAGCAGTTTCATGGTCACGGGTTTCACCGATCATAACAATGTCAGGGTCCTGACGTAAAATCGAGCGAAGCGCTGCAGCAAAAGTAAGACCGATTTTTTCACGCACTTGTACCTGGCCGACCCCTGCCATTTGGTACTCGACTGGATCCTCAACCGTGATAATGTTCACATCCGGCGTGTTAATCTCATAAAGAACCGAATACAACGTAGACGTTTTACCCGAACCGGTTGGACCGGTAACTAAAAAAATACCGTTTGGTTGCTCGATACACTGCTTCATAACACGCAAGTCTCTATCACTAAAACCAAGCCGCTCGATTTTACCAAATGTTTTTGATTTATCGAGCAAACGCATAACAATACGCTCACCATGCGCAACGGGCAGTATTGATACACGAATATCGATCGCTTTATCCGCTACCTTAATATTGATACGTCCATCCTGAGGCAAACGCTTTTCGGCAATGTTCAAATTTGCCATAATTTTGATACGTGACGACAAGGCCCCCTGCGCTCGCTTTGGTGGCGTCAACGCCAAAAACAGGACACCGTCTATACGATAACGGACACGAATTTCTTTTTCGAACGGCTCAATATGAATATCGGAGGCTCCACGCTTGACCGCCTGATAAAAAATATGGTTCACGAGCTGGATGATAGGCGCTTCTTCAGTTCCACTGAGAATATCAGTTTCATCAATCGCTTCGAACTCAAGAGTCTCTCCCTTGGTCTCTTCTTCGAACTCGGCGATCATTTTTTGAGCGCCTTCGAGCGGATAATATTTGTTTATCGCCTCAAGAATCACCGGGCGTGACGCTACAACGGTTTTAAACTGACTTCCAAAAATAAACGCCATTTCATCGATAGGCTGAAAGTCATAGGGGCGCGCGGTTGCAAGCATGTACTGCTGGCCATCACGCAAAGGCACTATGGCATTGTCACGCAAAAAACGCATTGGCACACGAGCCATAAGGTCAGGATCTGCAATTTTTTCGCCAATAGACTCAAGAAAAGGCATTTCGTATAATTTTGCATACGCAAATGCAATATCGCGCTCTGAAACACGATTTTCGCGTGTTACATAAGCTTCAAACGATATTTTTTCTTTGTCAGCTTCGGCAACGTAGGTATCAACACGTTCTTGACTAACGAGTTTTTCGCTCACTAAAATCTGTTCTAATCGTTTTTCTATCATGATTGTCCTTCTCGAAATACAGTTCTTTTTTGCATACTTTCGCTTTTAAGGGTTCCACCCTTAATAACCCGCAAGGCCATAGTCCGCAACGTTAAGGACTATGGGACCCTTGACCCTTGAAATAATTGATAATCACCGGCACCGTGCATTTACCAAATGTTGATACGGCAATTGCCGTTAGTAAGCGAGAAGATATCAAAACGGTTTTTACCGTTTTAATATCTTCTCTGTTTTCAAGCTACGCATAAGACTACGGCAGCTAAGGAGCTCGTGTATTATGTCACCAGGTCCAGCCGTCGCCAGAGGCTATGGCTGGCAGGCAAGGGTTTCTTATGCCATCAGGTCAAGCCTTCGGCCCAAACAACACGTAGCTTGTGGGTTAGGGGGCAACGCCCTTATATTTTCCCTATCGCTGGTAGCGGTATGCACGGCATGGTATTATGTACCAATTACACGTCCATACTTCTCGCTACGATACCAAACTTTTATTAAAAAAAGCAGCTCATGAAAAATAATTATAAAAATATCGATTTTATGGCACAAATTATCAAGCAGCTCACACCGTTGGTCTCAGAACATAAACAAAAGCGTGTCGAAGAAATTCTCGATCAACGCACCGATCATGTTGCCATTATCCTTGAGAACGTCTTTCAGCCACACAACATTAATGCAGTTCTTAGGTCAGCTGAGTGCTTTGGTGTTTCGCAGGTACACATTATCGAACATGGCTCGTACAAAAAATTTCAAAATCACGTGGGCATAAGCCGCGGTGCAACTGATTGGATAGAACTTGCCAAGCATGAATCAGTCGAAGAATGCATCAAAGCTCTTAAAGAACAAGGGTATCGTATCATCGCAACATCTCCGCATATGCAAGATTGCGTAAAGCCGCAACATGAGCTTAAAAACCTTCCCATAAACCAGCCTGTTGCTCTTCTTTTTGGCACGGAAGTATCAGGAATCAGCGATCAAGCGATAGAACTTGCAGACGGGTTCACGACCATTCCGATGTACGGGTTCACTGAAAGTTTTAATATTTCTGTCAGTGCAGCAATCGCACTTTATGACCTGTGCACCAGACTTCGCGCATCCGATATTAACTGGCATTTGACCGACACGCGTAAAACTGTTTTGCGTTATCAGTGGTACAAATCGATTGTACGCGGAGCCGATGAACTCGAACGCCTTTGGCAGGCACAAGAAAATAGTAATAAGGGCTCTGCCCTTTGACCCGTAAGCGCCCAGCGCTTAACCTGACTGTAAACCGGCGAAAGTCATATGGGTAAAACCCATATGACTTTCGCCGGTTTAGTATACTGTCACCGGGTCAAGCCTTCGGCCCAAACGACACGTACTTACGGTCGTTATGGAGGGCGAATGCCCTTGCGGGTTAAGCCTTCGCAAAGCCTACGGCCCAGGCGATACGTACCCACTTTCGCCATGGAGGGCGGCGCCCTTACTCTTACTCTTCACCTTGCAGCACAATACCGCTTAATCGATCAACGATGCACGCTGAAGGTCTAGGTTGATTCATGATATCAGCAATGGTTGGTGAAAGTTGAGTCATCTCGCAGGGCTGTGCAATGCGTTTGTTCTCGATGCTCTCTTTTTGGTATAAAAAAAGCGGAACATGCCGATCGTACGCATATGCCGTTGCATGCTTGGTACCTTTATCATATGATTTTTGTTTTTTTTCTTCAGACAAAAACGTGTAGGGGCGTGTTAAAAAAATATAATCGCCACTACGCTCTTTATAGACTTGATTGCGCAACAACGCCCGTGGATCGTTTTTAGTAAAAGAAACGTTCTCAATAAACGGTGCAGACCATGAATCGACAATAAACGGCTCTTGAGAAATTGCAGTTGTTACCAGGTCGTCTAAACGCAAACGCTCATCGGTAGTAAGCTTTTTGAGAACCTCTTTGTCTGCATAAAGGCCGCCCATTTCCACATTTTTAAATAATTTTTTGATGCCTGCTTTTTCTTCTACGCGTTTGTTCACTCGTGCTAAGAACTCTTTACCACTCACACGCCGAGCAAGCTCAAAACCCTTATCATGCAAATCTTCAATGATAAACATCGATCCATGATCAGCGGTAAACACCCATAACACATCCTTTGGATCGTACAAAGAGTGAGTAGTTTGCATAAGCCTCTCGATAGTTTTATCGAGTTGATACAAAATATCCAACGTTTCGTAGCGCTCAGGCCCAAATAAATGGCAACATTTGTCATAGGCACTAAAACTTACATACAAAAGTAATGATTCGTTCTCTGTGCTTGTTTGATGAAAATGCTTAACGCACGTTTCGGCAAATTTGCCAAGCAATGCATCGCTCATAGGTGTACGCATGTACGACTCAAAAGGCTCTTTTTTGGTTAATCTGTCGATCGAATGCTTACCAATAAAACTTTTTTTTGACGTATATTTGTATGATCCAACATTATCGCGATCGTAATACTCACTATCGCGAGGGTAGAGCAGCTCCCAGGTAAACGAATGTGCACGGGCAATATCATTCTTTTTTTCGTTAAAATCTTTTACCCATTCGGGAAGTTCTTTTTTATAATAATACGCACTTGAGGTGAACACCCCTTTTTTTGCATCAAACCAAAACGCCTTGCCACAATGCCCTGCCATAAAAATGGCTGCACGTGGTTTTTGGGACATGGTGTACACACGAACAGATCGATCGTGCCACTGATTAAATGTTATTTGGTCAGCAAGCGTATCAACTTCAAGCGTATGTGGACAAAAAAGACCATCAGCATTTTTATCAGCCTGAACAACTTTACCCGTTGAGTCGTACCAATCATTTCGTACGACGCCGTTATCTTTTGGATAAGCTCCGGTTGATATTACTGTGTGACCAGGAGCAGTCTCTGGAACAGCATAGGGGTACATGGCATTACAATAGTCATATCCATTTTGAGCAATGGACCCAAGCCCTCCATCAAAATGCTTTCGCACATTATTAAACACCCTATGACCACACGCATCGGACACCATCACAATAACCACTTTGGGCACACCAGCAAACAAAGGGTTCATGCATACCATGCTCACAAAAAACAAAGAACAAATCGTACAAGACAATGCCATTTGTTTGTTTTTTAGCTTCTTACATAATGCTCTATACTGAACATTTGTATTCCACATACTACATCCTTTTTTTTAGAAAATTCATGTATGAACACGGTATCCAACACATTTCCATCCGTAAACATCGGCATGGTGTTATCTCTTTCAAAAATTAAAAATACGGTAACGCTTTTTGATCACGCACTTGGCAAAATGTGCGCACGTACCAACACCTACCACGTAGACATACCATTTCTCAATGGATCACTTATAAGCTATACCCTTGAAGAACGGTTCATGCCTTCTGGATCAAAAATATATACCTGTGAAATTCTTGATGTATACCACACGATTCCTACCAGCCCATATTCACTTTTTCTTTTTTACAGCATCGTTTTACAACATGTTCTGCACATGGCTCCTTGGAATGTGGCCAACAACCAGTTATGGATATTTTTAACCGATTTGTATCAAACAGAGACCGTTGATGTACTGAAACAAAACGATATTTTTATACAAAAAATTCTTATATGCAAACTTTTTTTGTTGTTGGGTTACACGCCGGAAGCACCTTTTTCAGCTCCTGACCTTACAGGCTTGATTTCAGAGCCCCTCTCCCGTATGGTAAACAGCATCTCGGCTATAACTCAAAATAAAGAACGTCTTATTGAAATAATCGACGCCTGGATCATCAGTTGTAATCTGAATTGGACAGAACTTATTCATTGTCCCACTATGAAAACATCCGTTGACTTATTCATGCGCCAAAAATGATCAAAAAAAAGGATCCTCATTATGAAAAAAGCGATACTTTTACGCACTCTTTTGTGCGTATGCGCACTTATATGCATAACACCGTTGTACGGGATGTTCTCGATATCAAACATATTTGATAAAAAAAAGGATGCCGAGGACCAAAAAAATCCATGGGAAAAATTGCTCACCACCCTGGAACAAGAAACTGATGAACTAGATAAAGCACCATCACTTTCAAACGCCAAGGCTGCCTTTTTTCAAAAAGAGTTTCAGACAAATCAGCGGTATACAGGCTACAAAAGCACTGACCAAATAATTAGAAAAATTCAATCAACTCTTAAACAAGGTATCCACACAATCGAAGAAATAGATACCGTTCGACAACAATTGAAAAACACGTTGCTTGATCATGCAAAAAAATTGAAAGAATTTTTAGAAGATCCGACCTTTACCAGTATAAAAAAAGAAAATAAAGCAGCACCCACCTATGACGATTTGGTCGAAAAATACAATCAAATATCTCGTCTTGAAGCCGCTATATCAGAAAAAGAAAAACAAAAAACGGCTGCGAATAAAGACCTTACTCAAAAAAAAAGCAGCCTTAACGCTATTACCGATGAGATTAAAAATAAAAAAGAGGAACGAGATAATCTGGGTAGCACCTCAGATCGTCAGAGAGTTATTGGTGGTGAACTGATAGATAAGCAATTAGAACTGCTTGAATATAGACGAGATCTTGAAGAGTTACGTATTAAGGAAATTATTGCAAAACAACGATTTTTTGAAACTGAAGCACTATTGCTCAAAAAACAATTAGAAATCATCAAAAATCAGTATGACCAAATAAAAAACACGATTTTTGTATCGAGCGAATATGTGCAAAATTCCGAGCGTGCTTTTGAAAAAACTCGTCAGGAACTTTTAGATGAGCAAACACGTATTAACGAATACATCGCCAATGAGTTTACATCTAAAAAAAATGCTCTTCAAAATCAAATAACAACACTTGCTCAAACATATGATCTCTCAGCAAGTGATCTCACCGCGTTTAAGACATGGAACAAAGATCTGCAAACGGTACGTGATTGGGAAATTGCAGCAAATCTCGGGCTTGCATACACCGAAGACCTTCTTTTTGAAACACAAACCAATCTTGAGCTTGCAAATCGCGAGATTGTAAAAAGTAAGCTGCAACAAAAAGAACTTGAGCTTGATATCATCAAATCATGGAACCTTATCAGCCGCATCAAAAACAATACCCTCACTAAAGAAACGATCACAAAAGAAATAAAAAAATACGATGCCCCAAAAGCTGAGCTGATGACTCAATTTACGACGCTCAAAGATCAACGCGACAGCACCATTAATCAGCTGCACAACCTCTCTCTCACTTTAGAAAAAATTAAAAATCTCTCCGAGGGTCTCGCAAAAAATAGCGAGCATACCTTTACGGGCAGCACCTTTAAAAAGGCTGAGATTTTTCAAACGCTCTCATCCATTAAAGATATTTTGCGCAAAAAGCTTGATCTCACTGCGCAGCTTATAGAAATTTACTCAAGCAATATTGTGATCATCGAAACAACGCTCAAACAAGTTCAGGGCATCATGAGCGAACTTGCAGCAGAAAATTTTTGGAAGCGTTCTGGTCAGTCGATAGAATGGAAACAAATTAAAAATATTTTTCCTGATATTAAAAATTTTGCGTACCTTATCAAAATGCGCTTTGCACAAGCATTAGACCCAGAATCATTACGCACATTTTTTGTAGAGACATATCATAAACATGCTCGTGTACAGGACCTGTTTTTTGTGCTTTTTTTGCTCATCATGTGCATCCTGTTATTTTTAATCAGCAAAAAGCTGCTTCCCGTGCTCATTAAATCGCTGATAAAAATACGCGCAACCTACCAATCGCAACATCCTATATCATCAACGATCCTTGGTTTTATTGTTGCAATGCTCGAATTTATATCACGGTACTACACGCTCTTTTTTGCATGGTTTAGCTTTTTTATTTTGGTGCAAAATAGAACCATTTCAGGACAATTTACTTCTGTACTATTTTATCTGAGCTCGATTCCGCTGAGCATTTTGTTTTTACATGGCTTCTTTAAAGCGCTTGAACGCATCAACCGCGAAAAAGGATTTGCGCTCATACCTGTATCGCTTATCTCTCGATTTTTTATTGGAGTACAGGCATTTTGCGATGCAACCGTTGTCATTTATTTTTTCCGTGAAGCGTTCATGATTTACAATAAAATCGGATCACAGCTTCCAACAATTCTTTTAGCATTCAATTTTATTTTACTGCAAATAACGCTTTTATCGCTCATTGGCAAAGAACAGCTTTTGGCACTCATACCGGACTCATCAAACATGGGCAAAAAGCTCGAGGATGCGATTGATAAATTTTACTACCCTGTTCTGTTTCTGCTCATTGCAGTTATCATTATGAGTAACCCATATGTGGGCTATGGAAAACAGGTGTTTTATATTGTGTCACGCATTTTAATGAGTTTGCTGCTCGTACCCGTCTTTGTGTTTATTCACAACAGCATCAAAAAGATTACGGCATCGATTTTCTTTTACTCAACTGACGCATCGGATCAAAATAAAGAACGCTTTGAGTCAAGCAAAACATGGTACAGCTTTTTTGTGGTGCTCACCTTTATACTATTCTTTGTTGCAACCATGCTCATTATCTTATGGGTTTGGAACAAAAATATTTCGTTCAAAGAAATCTATAGCTGGTTTTCATATGAGCTGTACCCAGCAGGACGTGACGAGGTAACTCAGCTTCCTATCTCAATAACCGCATTTTCATTGTTTAAAATTATAGCCTACCTCATCGGAGGTTTTGTACTGGCGTATATCGTCAATAACTTTATTCTTAAGCGCATTTTTGATCCGCTCATTGTTGGCCAAGGGGTACAAAACACGATATCAACACTTACGCGCTATGCATTAATCATTTCAGCATTTTTGATCGGATTTAATAGTGTCGGGCTTGGCAGCCTTGCAACAAAAATAGGTATATTCGTACTTGCTATTGGTGTGGTTATCAAAGAACCACTGGGCGATATTTTTTCATACTTCTTTATTTTGGTGCAACGTCCCATCAAAATTGGCGATCTGATCATGGTTAACAATAAAGACGATCAGGTAATTGGTGTTGTACGTCAAATAACTGCACGATCAACCATTATAAGAAATCGCAACAGCACGATGTATGTCATACCTAACTCGCAAATTACTAATAACATTATCGCCAACTGGTCATACGTTAAATCATTTGTGGCCCTCGATGATATTCTCGTCACTATTTCATATACCGCTGACCCACAGCTCGTACGTCAATTGATACAAAAAACGCTTGAAGAAAACCCAACCATTCTCAAAAATCCCGCACCAATTATTTGGTTAAACGATTTCTTGGATAATGGCTTTCAGTTTTTGGTACGCCCATACATACCATCAGAGAAAGCATTACTCATGTGGGAAATTGCATCAAATATCAGGTTGGAACTTATCAAAAGGCTGCGCGAAAACAATGTTCAACTTGCATGTCCAATTCGGCATATTAAGGTTTCAAAAGACACAGAAAATATTGAAATTTATGACAACCAAAAGTGCTAAAACACTCTTCGATTTTTGTGCCATTTGAGAGCAGCAAAGAGGCCCGGGTTTTCCCCGAGCCTCTTTGCGTTAGAATCATGTTTGTTTTGCAAACTTGTTTACTGATTTTTGTGCCATCAGAAGTTTATAGTTTTAAACCACTATTTGAGAAAAGTTCGTCTGGTGGATTTTTCCCCTCATTTTCCGCAATAGTTGTTGTTACTGTCGTCATTCCTTGAACTATATTATTTTTTAGCCACTCTTTCCATCTTAGATTAGGCTGCTCCATTTTCTCTTCTTGTTTCAATAGATCAATGCGTACATTGTTGATGAACACCTGCTTAGTTTGTTCTCCACTAAGCCATGCTTTTTCAGCTATTTCAAGAAGCCCAATCAGTTCATTATCTTTTCGGCTTTTGGGGTCACGTGCATGAAATATTGCATAATCACAAGCTGTCTGCATTTTTGTAGGTAAAATATGTAAAGTAAGAGGATTTGCTTCAAAAGCAAGCAGATACTTAATCTTCTCACATACATTTGTTTGTCTAGATCCGCTTGCACACATTAAGGGTGTCATGCCATCTAATGATGCCTGGTTCACGGGCGCTCCAGCTAAAAGTAAACATTTAATTATATCGGGATGGGTTCCCCATGTGCATGCCAAACAGAGTGGCGTATACGTATGAGACAAATCAATTTGATTTGATGAGATAGAATTAGGATTAAATCCAACGGACAACAAATAATCTATTATCTGAACACGCGTCATATCTTTAACCAATGGTTCGGCCTGTAAACCGATAATTCCACATAAAAGAGGAAGATCTGATGAACAGTAACTCATCCATTGCAAATCTCTGCTCAATGTTTTCAATTGCAGATACACCTCTTCAGCAAAACTATTTTTTACTGCTAACATGTGCAATTTATGTATGGCTGCGGCTGCAGGCATACCCTCAATCTGTTTTATTACATTTTTAAGGTCTATTGCATTACAACAGGCCTCTGTAGATGCACTACCACAAGTTTTTTTGGGTGCCTGGTATGGCACAAGCATAAAATGTTCTTCCATACACAAAATTATTGGCGCAACTGTGCATAATAAAAGTAAAAATAGCCATGAGAAACATCTCATATAGTTCCTTTTGGTTAAAAATTAGAGCTCGTTTAAAATAAAATATTCACATAATGCAAAAAAATTTGTACTGTTTCGCTATACATTTCACAACAAACTTCGCATTAATCCCATGCCAAGCGACACGGCATCACACGCCTTAAGCGTCATGGGCACCAAAGTGCACACATGCGTTGCATGAGCGCGTAGTAACGCTTCTTCCTCAGCACTAAAACCGCCCTCTGGGCCAACAAGGCCCGCAATGGTCTTAGGTTTTTTTTGCACATTATCACCCAGCAACAATTCACGTGGTGATTGTCCATCGAACTCAAAAAGCACCGTTGTATACTCTGTCATTTTTTTAGTCATGTGCTCAAAACTCAGTACGGGCTCAATAAGCGGCAATACATACTGCTTTGACTGCTCGGCAGCTGCAACCATAATTTTTTTTGCACGTTCAAAATCTTTATCACTTCCCCAGTTTCGTCGACTCTTTTGAGAGATAAACGGAATAATCGTATACGCGCCATACACCGTAAGCATCGTCAGTGCATTCTCAAAGTCTTCTCGCTCAAGAACTGGCAAAAACCATGATATGTACGGAGTTAACACATGTATTTGCGAAAATTCAACAACACGTCCTATCACACGTTTTTTATCCATGTGCTCAAGGGTAATCAATGCCCGGTATGTACCGGTAAACAAAATAAGCTCTTCACCTACCTCAAGCCGCAAAACATGTGTAATACGGTGTACCAGATCAGTATCAGTCAGCTCACATAACTGATTGTTTTTAAATTCTTTTTTATCTACATAGAGTGAGAAAACATGGCTTTCGCCAACTTTATTCATGCTCATTTGATTATTACTTTCACTATCACAAACGGCCCATACACATATTTTTTTGTGCATTGTGCTATGTGTTTTTCATGGCACTTTTGTTAGGGTTATAGCAGTCGCTATGGTGCGTCATAAAAGACCGCACTATTTTAGGCACGCTCAACTGCACCAGTAAAACATACCGATTATTGCAATGTTTTTTGCATATACATGTGGGTAGGTTATAGTGCGTATCGCTATAAAGGTATATTGTATTACTCTTTACCAACGGACCCGAAAACCTATGGACCCTATAATACCTAAAAATTCACTGTTTATCATTGACGGCTCATCTTTTTTGTACCGCGCTTTTTACGCGCTTAAACCGTTATCAGCACCTGATGGCACGCTTGTGCAAGCGGTGTACGGATTTGCGCGTATGCTCAAAAAAGTTATTGATAAAAATCAACCTGAGCATCTTTTAATCGTGTGGGACAGCCCCGGCAAAACACTACGTCATGCCGTGTATGCCGAGTACAAGGCAACACGCGAAGCACCACCAAAGGATTTGTTTACCCAAAAAGAACTTATTTTGGAGCTTGCAAGCCGCATAGGTATATCACAACTCAGTGTCCCAGGTATTGAGGCTGACGATCTTATTTACTCGGTCGCCCAAGCAGCAAAATGTAATAATCAAACTGCCGTCATTATTACGTCTGACAAAGACCTCAGACAAATGCTTGATGAGTCATGCTTTATCTTTGATCCGTTCCTTGATCAATTCCTTGACCGTGCAGCGGTTGAAAAAATATATGGGTTCCCCCTGGAGCGCCTGCCACTCTATTTTGCAATTCTTGGTGACGCATCAGATAACATTCCCGGGGTAAGTGGTATCGGCAAAAAAGGCGCAGAAGAGCTTGCACAAACATATACTTCTATCGAAGACATCTATGCACGCATAGACAGCGTAAAGCCCAAACTGCGCAAATACCTTGAAGCATCCAAAGATGACGCCCTGCTCAGCTATGAGCTTTTTAAACTACGCAACATCACACGAGAAAATACCAGTACACATTACCCTTTTGATATTAAGCAATGGGAACAAGCAAACCCATTTTTTGAACAACTCGGCTTTAAAAGTCTTCTCACACGCACTTCTTCCGGCATAAGCATCCAAACACAAACAAGCGTATTCGCACCAGAAAAAACAGAAACAATAACCAAAATTGATGCTCGACTCGTATGCGTACACACAAAACAAGAGCTTATCGAAATAGACAAAGTGCTTACGCAATCAAAAGAATTTGCTCTTGATACTGAAACAACCCCGGATCATATACCCGTCGGACTTTCGATCTGCTGTGCTGATGATTGCGCATACTATATTCCTTTTGGGCACGGTACAGACGAACCACAATTACACCGATCAGAAGTTGGTGCATGGCTTAAGCCTTATATGGAGTCAACCGAATATAAAAAAATATTCCACCATGCAAAATTTGATATACAGGTACTCTCAAAGCTTGATATCAAAACAAACGCTACCGCTTTTGATACCATGATAGCTGCGCATCTGCTCCTGGACGAAGACCAATCAGTCGGGCTCAAAAATCTCTCAGCATCTTTGCTTGGAGAGCCAATGCTCTCATTTGCCGATATGGTAGAGAAAAAAGGTCGCACATCATTTGACCAGGTACCACTCGAAGAAGCTACACAATATGCTGCAGTAGACGCTCTACAGACCTGGAAGTTATACAAAATTTTTGAACCCCACATAAAAGAACGTTCACTAGAGACCATTTTTTATGATATCGAACTTCCACTAATCGATGTGCTCTGCGCGATGGAGCACGAAGGAATTTATTTAGACAAAGGTATCGCAGAACACAACAATAAATCGCTTGAAGAGCTTTTGCGCGTCATTCGCGAGCAGATTGACGCGTTACTTGGACCACAGTACAAAGACCTTAATCTCAATTCACCAAAACAGCTGCAAAAAGTTTTGTATACGGATCTTGCGCTCACCCCATCAAAAAAAACAACAAAAACAAAAAGTTACTCAACTGATCAAGAAGCTCTTGAGTCTTTGAAGGATAAGCACCCTCTCATACCGCTTTTACTGCGCCACCGAGAAATTCAAAAATTGCTATCCACCTATGGATATGGACTGCTTGCAGCGCGTTCAATACATGGCAAAATTCATACCTCATACAGCCAAACTCGTACAGCCACGGGACGTTTAGCATCATCTGACCCGAACATGCAAAACATCCCGACAGGAGCCGCAAATTCGGGCATATCTATACGCTCGGCGTTTGTTGCGCCAGTTGGCTACTGTTACCTCTCAGCAGACTACTCACAAATAGAGCTGCGGGTACTTGCACAGTTATCAGGCGATGAAAAACTTGTGCATGCATTTTTGCATAATCAGGATGTACATGCGCTTACTGCAAGCGGATTATTTGGTGTGCATGTTGAAGAAGTAACCTATAACCAACGGCAGATAGCAAAAAAGATAAACTTTAGCATTTTGTATGGGCAAAGCGCCTACCGACTTGCAAAGGACCTTGATGTTGGCTTTTCACAAGCAAAAGAGTTTCATGAAAAATTTTGGCTACAGTACCCAGGCGTCGTCACATGGATGGCTGCAACCATAGATAAAGTACGCGAATGCGGGCGTGTATGTACCTGGTGTGGCAGGCAAAGAAGCATTCCTGGTATTTATGAAGCAAATAAGCAACTGTACGAGGCAGCAACACGTATTGCAATTAATACGCCCTGCCAAGGAACTGCAGCAGAAATTCTTAAAAAAGGCATGATCGAATTGAACAAACGCTTGCGCGAACAAAAACTCGATGCAAAAATTTTGCTCCAGATTCATGACGAGCTGATTGTGCAGATAGCACAAAAAGATACAGATGCTGTGTGCGCATTAGTTAAGGACACGCTTGAAAACATTATGCCCGAGTGGCGTGTTCCGTTAAAGGCATCACTCCATATTGGTAATAGCTGGCAGGCATTGAAATAAAAAAAAGTTTTGTGAATTGAAAGAGGCCCGGTAATTATTCCGAGCCTCTCACTAAGTAGCACATATTATAGCGAAGTTCACTAAGCTATGCACATTCGTGATCATGAATAGTGTGATTTAATCACATAAACAAAAAACACTTTTGAGCGGGCCTAAATGGCTTTCGCCATATTTATTTTTTGTTCGTAAAAAGTTCTTTATGCTCCGGTCCAAAAGCAACTTTAAACATATCTCCCAAAATTTCCTGATGAACCCCAGGGTATCGAGCAAGATAGACCTTTAAATTACCCTCGATATTATTTTTAAAACACTGAGGAGCTTCAACACGCGCCAAAGATTTTGCGCTGAATCCATATTCCAAAAGTTCTTTGATAAAAATCAGTTTACGAGCAGCCTCAGCCCATTGCTCAGAGTTAAGAACACCTGCGCATGAGAATTGAGCAACTCTGTATTCTTCTAAAATAGTTGGCAGCAAAGGTAAATTTTGGTCTGAAAAAAAACATGCGTCATATTGTTGCTTCATGGCAAATAAGTCCGCTGAAATTTTTCCTATAACAAGCCTTTTGTCCTCGTTAGTTTCCATTTTTGCAAGACGTTCACATGCACCAACAATATTTTGTACTGGCTCACTTTCTATTTGGGCAATAATCTCTGGAGCATATTTTGCAAAATGATCCTGAGCCCGTTTTTTGATCAAATCAATCTTTTCTTGATACGTGGGCACTCGAAAAAAAGCCATAAAAAAGGGTACTGTAGGCAAAGCTGTGACTTTGGGCGGATGTTGCATACTGGGTTGTTGATATTGCATACTCATACTATGTGATGACAACATACCCACAAGTAAACATGCGCACAGATCTATTTTTTTCATAATCATTCCCTTTCCAGTTACATTAAAAAAATATGCCTTGTGCGTAAGCATATCACGTGGCTAAAACGCTTCAACAAGGATTGTGAGGACTGCGTCCTTACTTTACCCTCCAAAGGCGAATACTTGGAACATTTGGGACTGAGGTCCTTGACCCACTTTTTATAAGCCCATTGCCCGCTAGAGCCTCTATCGGGTGTAATAGCTTTGTGCGTAAACAGACCAGCGTAGGCGAGTTGACCCGCGGTGATCATAGCACACGCACGAGAATGGCCTAAAACGAAGTGGCCAGGTTTTTAACCTGACCACTTTGATCTCGATATCTCGTTGTCGCCCCATTTAAATTGGGGTGGGGAAATTAATATTCGCCGCGTCCGCCCATTCTGCCGCCGCCACGGTTGTTGTCGCCGCCGTTACCGTAAGGACGGTAAGGACGTGCACCACCTTGTGGACGAGGTGAACGAGTTGCTGGGCGTTCATTTGCTTGGCTTACACGGATTGTGCGACCATCAAGGTCTGTACCGTTAAGACCGTCGATTGCTTTTTGTGCGTCTTCAGCTGATGCCATTTGAACAAAGGCAAAACCCTTCGAAGATCCACTAATCATATCTTTAATGATTTTAACTGTCTCAACTTGACCGAAACCAGCGAAAGCCGTTTTAAGAGCTTCTTCTGTTGTTTTATACGAAAGGTTACCTACATAGATATTCATACACATGACTCGATTTGTAAAAATGTGAAAAAAAATACATAAAAACTTGAGGCATCAAGCAAGACCGAGAATCTACACAACAGTATACCCATCTTTGCCAGAAACACAAAATATCCCTGACATACTAAACATTTTTTAAGCAAAGCCCATATCTCAACGGCATTATTATAGAGTATTTTCTTATAATCAATACCGAGTTTTCATCTTAATACCTTTTATTCTTCTCGTTGTGAGCACGCGTAAGTGCTCATATCGTCTTTAAACGTACGTACAGAAGCGAGATTTAATGCTTTTTGGTATGCGCACTAAAGACCTTTATACTAAAGCAGGCGAACTTGATGACCTTTTTAACAAACCCCTTAAAAAAAGGATTTGCATATGCTTGGCAGTCTCGAGGTCATCTGTGGACCTATGTTTTCGGGCAAAACACTTGCGCTCATTGAGCACATAAAAAAGTGGCAGTCATGCGGACTAAAAGTACAAACGTTTAAGCATGCGCTTGATGTGCGATTTGCCCCTCAAAAGCTTGTTGCTCACAACGGAGAATCTGCTGATGCGGTGGCAGTAAGCTCTTCATGCGATTTGCTTGAAAGCATCGAACAAGATGCGCAGGTTATTGCAATCGATGAAATACAATTTTTCGATAACACCATCTTTGAGATTTGCACTGCATTGGTGCGTCAAGGTAAACAGGTTGTAGTCGCTGGACTTGATCTCGATTTTCGCGGAGAAATATTTGGCGCTATGGCCTTGTTTCTGGCCTCTGCCGATATTGTATGTAAACTTTCTGGATCATGTAACGTGTGCGGAAAAAAATCACGTTTTTCGCAACGTATCACTAATGACCAACCCGCATGCCGATATGAACCTCAGGTAATTGTGGGAGCCCATGATCGTTATGAAGCCCGTTGTTGGAACTGTTATGAATTTTCTGGTGAAGATTGCTGCCAAAATTAAGGAGAAAAGTTATGAAAAAACAGGTATTATTTTACGCTTTTTTTACGTTTATATCATGTACAACAAACATGTTCTGTATGGAGCAACTACAACAATCTAAACCCGGCGCCACGTGTGATATTCCCGTGTCCCTTTTCAGGCCTACAATGCAACAATCCGGGATCATTTTTGCGCTCTCTGGCCCTATGTTTGCAGGTAAAACCGGAACACTCATAGCCCTTGCGAAAAAATTAAAAGATGCTGGAATACGTTTCCAGGCAATCAAACACACATTTGATACAGAACGGTATGGAAGCGGTTCATCTTTGTGCTCTCATGAAAAAGATCAGTTTCCTGCATGCTGTGCACTAAACACATCCGATCTCGAGGCATATTATGATAAAACCGCACAAGTCATTATCATCGACGAAGCCCAATTTTTTGATACCCCAATAGTTGACTGGTGCAGAAAGTTGCGAGCAAAAGGAATACATATTGTCACCGCAGGTCTTGATAAAGACTGCTTCAAAAAACCTTTTGGTCCTATGCCTGAACTCATAGCTCTTGCAGACCCCGCACACAAGATTCATTTACAATCTTTTTGCAATATTTGTGGAGCACCTGCAGATTTCACATGCCGAACAATAGCCTCACAGAAAACTGTTTTCGTTGGAGGAGCAGAGGCATATGTACCGCGCTGCGCCCAGCACCATACCACCCCCGAAGAAAAAACATCCCAACCAGTCGCAATCACTACAACAACGACTACACCTGCAACAGAACAACCTGTATCAAAATAGAGTAAGATGCTCTAAAAAATACACTCTCACACCTTGACCTGAACTGAAAATGCTATTAATAACCAAATTGGTGCACGTCAAAATGGCGAACGCCATAATCGATTGAATAAAACACAATGGCAAAAGCAGATGCTCTGATTTTTTCGTGTTCTGAATGCGGCTACAAAACCGGCAAATGGTACGGTTGTTGTCCTGCGTGTAAGCAGTGGGATAGCTTTACTGAAGAAAAAGCACCGCTGAGTATAAAGCGTTCTTCATCACGAAAAAATGCAGCACCGACCATAATGCGCCGTCTCAGTGAAATAGACTCGCACGAACAAGAGCGTATTTTCAGCGGTATTACCGAGTGGGATAGAGTACTTGGAGGCGGGATCATGCCCGCCTCCTTTACCATTTTGACCGGTGACCCTGGCATCGGTAAATCAACGCTTCTCATGCACGTTGCAAACAAGATTGCAGAAAATTACAATGTATTTTATTTTTCAACCGAAGAATCGCTCGAACAGCTCAAGCTACGCGCAAGTCGTCTTGATTGCATATCAGACAAGTTATTATTCTCTGATCAGGCGCAATTTGGCACCATCATGGCTACGGTTGATCAACATCGGCCTGACGTTGTCATCATAGACTCCATACAAAATTGCGTGCTCGAAGACTCACCATCGCTGCCCGGTACCATTGGTCAGTTACGTGAACTTGCATTGTATTTTATGCGTCTTGCAAAAGATAAGCATGTTGCCCTTATACTCACCGGACATATCACCAAAGAAGGCGCAATGGCTGGACCGAAAATGATGGAGCACATGGTCGACACCGTTTTATACTTAAGTGGTGATGATCAATGGCAAAATCGTATGCTCAGAACAATCAAAAATCGTTTTGGGCCAACAGGCGAGCTCGGTTTTTTTGAGATGGGTTCGGCAGGCCTGAGCGAACTTAAAAATATTAACGAATATCTTTTATCAGATACCGTGTGTACACCAGGATCCGTCCTTGTCAGCCACATGGAAGGCAGTCGTCCGCTATTGCTTGAGGTACAAGCACTCGTCGTTGCATCAAAATTTAGCACACCACAACGCGTGATTAGCGGCGTCGATTACAACCAGGTAGTTCTTATCGCAGCCATTCTCGAGAAACATCTTAAAATTCGGTTCAGCTCGTACGACATTTTTTTTAAAGTGAGCGGTGGATTTAAAATAAAAGGTAGTAACCTTGACCTTGGCATCGCTATCGCCCTGCTTTCTAGCTTTTTTCAAAAAGCTTTTGACAAAAAAACGGTCGCTGTCGGCGAAATCAGCCTGGCTGGACTGGTCAAACCAGCAAGCTTTGGCGAACAACTCATTAAAGAAGCAGTCAAGTTTGGCATTCAACACATTCTCGTTGCATCAAAACAAGCAAGCAGTTCGGCGCATTGCCGTAGCTGTTCTACTGTTCATGACATTCTTTCAGTGTTTGATTAATAAGGGCTTCGCCCTTTGACCCATAAGGCCAGAGTCTTCAACGTTGAAGACTCTGGGGCCTTTAACTCAGTGACAATAAGAAAACAAGCCCGAGTTTTTAGCTCAGGCTTGTTTTCTTTATTTTTAGAACGACCGTTTAGATCGATTCAATACGCACAACCGTAAATGATTGGCGATGACCAAGCTTTCTGCGATATTTCTTGCGACGCTTCCAT
>LCAT01000018.1 GCA_000996695.1 candidate division TM6 bacterium GW2011_GWE2_41_16
TCGCGTTTTACAATGCACGTCGTTATCATTCAAAGCTGAATTACCACACCCCCAATGCTGTTTTTTTTAAAAAAACGATACCATCAAAAAAAGATCTTTGACAGTTTTTTTATTTCTCAACATCATCAACAAAGGAGCGCCATGTTTTAACTTTTTTTCTATTTTCGTGTCTTGACCAAGGGGGTCACTTTAAAGTACATGGCACGAATGCGTAGTGCAATTATGCGTGATGAAATTTAGGCATGAAAAAAGGGAGTGAAGACTCCCTTTTTTCAGTGAATTAAGATTGGATTTTAGTAACGCAGTAATGCTGCAATGCGGTCATACTCTTTGAGCAGTCCGTTAGGCACAAAGCTCACTGCGCCGCCCTTGCTTATAACGTCATCGATGATGATGTTAACCAAATCGGTGTATGAGTCCTTCGACTCAGCCTCTGTTTCAAAAATAAGATGCATTTTGTTTTCTGGATCAACTTGGCCGAGAATTCTAAAGTCTTTCTCAACCAATAGTTCGTGCACGCGTCCTTCTTGCGCGGCAAACCAAACGGCTTGTGCTCCGAAGGCATGTTTAAGCGATCCGATGGATTGCTTAAAGTTCTCAACTTTTTGTTTCTGTTGTTCGGTAAAATATTCGTCAACCTGTGGCCATACAAGCTTTGAGAGATTTTCGACTGTGGTCCGTGCGTGATCTCCCTCGATGGTAAACATAATGCGTTGATTATTATTCGAGAGTTCCTTGAACATTGTCATATTTTTTTCGGTACCCATAAGAACGACGGGTAGTGGATCTTGTGCCAAAAATTTGCTTAGCAGTTCATCGATAGTACGGATGTAATTTTTTTTGTGATTATCAAAATAATCGCCTGCACGATCTCCTGTAGCAATTGCCATAATTGCAGATTCATCAGATCCCTCATAAGGGAAAGGGAATCCATTTTGTGGGACACCAAAAGAGTTGTTATCTGGCTCTAAAATTTCAACGAGCCCGTCACCGTTACCCATGAACAAGCGTGTTGGTTTTTCACTGATTGAGAGGACCCAATATCTGACGGTTCTTTGAAGCATACGCACAAGAGGTTTTGTGAAAAACGTAGAATCAATGTTTACGTGCGGTTGCACCGTACCAGGAACCATAAACGATTTTGCGATGGTGTCTGAAACAAATAGAGCTATAGCATCAAGTGTTTTAGAAAAATCGATATCGGCAACAAGGGCATCGAGTTTGTCGAGCAGGTGTTGAACTTGTTTTTGAGGAAGCTCTTGTGTGAGCTTTGCTTTTGCTTCTTTGACCAAATTTTTGAGCATGGTTGGGTCTTGTTGTCGATCAGGAATGCTGCGATGGGTTGGAGAGATGATTGTTACCGCAGGATATCCTTGATAAGCCTGAATAAGAGCGAGATCGTGGCGATTCATAAGGTTCTCCTTTTTAAGAGGCATTTCCAGCTTACGCCGAGCTTACAGCCCAGATAATACGCACGTGCTTGGTACGTCTTAAAGGACCGTACTACTTTATCTGGAGCCTATGGCCCAGGCGATACATACTTATGGTGCGTCATAAAAGACCGCACTACTTTCGCCATGGAGGCTTCGGCGGGCAGGCGCCTTTTTGACAAAACTGCATCAAACTTTTGCCTATCAGTATGCATTATGCGGTGTACATCTTTTTATGGATTGCGCTATGCAAAATAGGTACAATAACAAGTCTATGCTTATGTGTTTTGGTATAGCAATAGGTTTTTATAGATGTATGGTAAAAATTTGATATGTGTCTTTGTAATAAGGAAAAAATCGTATGCGTATATTTTTTTTGGGATGAACAATAAAAATAGCCACCTTTTTCGGTGGCTATGGTCGTTTTTTTGTATATTTTTTTAGATCAGCCCTGTTAACTGTCGCTTTTTAAAAGGCCCTTGTTGTGACAATTGTCTCTAACCAGTAAGCATATATAAGCGGCGACAGTTTGCAGGAATATTTCCTTGACTCAAGTTTGCCTAAGCAGCATGTATGTAAAATAATATGATAAAAGACATGTGCTGGAATTCATTTGATAAACGAGGAAAATCTGTGTATTCAAATCGTTATTATTAATAGTTTAATCAAGTTTTTATATTTGTCAATTTTTAACAAAGACTTGGAATTTCAATAGGATTAGATTGAGATTGAACATGTTGTTGGGGGCTGGTGCTTTTTGGTATAATGTGATTATTCATAAAATCATTCAGTGCTTCATCATTTAGATGTAAATTATATGATAATGCATTCAAAAATTTTATCTCAAAGGTGTTAAAGTTACGTAAGTTTTTAAGGCTTACTTGTTCATCTATATCATTAGCTAAAATATATTCAGGATCAATAAGTATGTACGTTTCATTGTAACCATTTGTTATTGAATTAATGTGTTGAAAAACGCGATTTACAATACTTTTATTACGGTATGCTTGATCCAAACAAAATTTTTGAGCAACTGTCCAGCATACAATAAAAGCAGGTATGGGATGAACTTGTGTAATGAGGGATGGACTTGTTTTTAAAATTTTTCGCATATAAAAAAGGGCAGTGTAAAAGCTATATTTGTTTTTTGTAATAAGATCAAAAAAAATATCCCTGAACAATTTTTCATATAAAAATTGTTGTTGAGTGGAAGTAAACGTTACTGTTTGATCATAGGTAGTTCGAAAATATTGTACTAATTGTTCTGTAACTATTTCATTGATGATACATTTTTTTGATTGTTCATCGTTTACTTCTGAGTTATGTTTTTTTGCAAACGTAATAAAAACTTTTTGATGGTCGGTTATTGTTCCTATAACTTTTTCTGAAATTATAATGGTGTTTTCTGGTTGGATATAGAGGTACATATTATGTTCTTGAATCATAAGCTTATCTAAAAAATAAGCCTCTTTTTTAAGATGTTCTTTTTGAGCTTGATCCCATGCAAGTAAAACAAGTTCATTAAAACTCAAAATATCAATGGTTCGATCTTGCCTATCAATAAACACATGGATGTATGAACACATTGTTATGTATATACCATCATCGAGTAAAGGAAGATCATTGAGTAATTTTTTTAAGTGATCCTTTGTATTGTTTTTTAAACAATACAGCCTTTGAAACTTTTGTAAAAAAGTGTTCTCAATATAGATAGAAACTAGATCAATATATTGACGAGGTCTTTGTTCTTGTTCTAAAGATTCTTTTAGTATTGTTTTTCGAGAAATATATGAGTTATATGGGTGTTGTGGTTCACATATTTCCATACTGTATATGTATGAACTTAGTCCTAATAAAAGAAAAAAACATGGTATGTATAGTGATTTGAAAAACATGTAAAAATTCCCAAGTATTGTATGTAACATATTATTTTATTTGTTATATAAGTCCGCGAATTTGTCGTACCTTAAAAATAAGTAACGAAAGAGCTGCAGGCGTCATGCCTTGAATCAGACTTGCTTGAGCAATGCTTTCTGGTTGGTGCTTTTCAAGTTTTTGTTGAAGCTCATTTGATAAGCCAGGTAAATGTGCATATTCAAAGTTTTTAGGTATCAAAAGTTTATGATAATTCTTGTATTTTTCAATCTCATCTAATTCACGCTTTTTATAGGGCGCATACAGTGTTTCTGCATATAAACTTATGAGTCCGCGCGGCGAGATGGTCGAGGCATCTAAACAAACTGTCGTAGCAATTTCTCGTGCTTTAGCATAATCGAAAGAGCTCATGCACGAGATAAATAATTCTTGTTGTTTTTTTTGAATAAGTAGTTGTGCGCATGATTCGATAATGGCTTGCTCATGTTTACTGTTTTCATAGAACTCTTGGCTTATAAGCTTTTGAGTATATGCATGATCAGCGAGTCGAGCAAAGGTGTTGTCTTGGCGCATGATAAGACGGTGTTCTGCGCGTGAAGTGAACATGCGGTATGGCTCATCGATGCCTTGGCGAGTGAGATCATCGATCATAATGCCGATATAACTTTCATAGCGATCAAGAATCAGGGCTTGTCTGTTAAGAGCTTTGTTTGCTGCATTTATACCCGCTATAAGACCCTGGCCGGCAGCTTCTTCATAACCGGTTGTTCCATTTATTTGTCCGGCTAAAAAAAGTCCTGGAATTTTTTTTACTTCAAGCGATTTATCAAGTTCTGTAGGATCAACAAAATCGTATTCTATGGCATAGCCGGGCTTTGTGATAATTGCGTTCTCAAACCCTTTAATGGTGCGAATAAATTTTTCTTGTATATCAAGAGGAAGCGATGTTGAGAGGCCATTTGGGTATACTTCAAAATTTTCAATGCTTTCTGGTTCAACAAACACATGGTGGGATGTTTTGTCGCTAAATTGTGAAACCTTAAGCTCAATTGATGGACAATAGCGTGGGGCAATGCCTTTAATGGTGCCATTGAATACTGGTGAGTATTCAAAGTTATTGCGAATCGTTTGATGTGTTATTTCGTTTGTATGCGTGATGTAGCAATTGTGTGAGTTTGTGACAACACACGGTTGATACTCAAACAAAAAATTCAGAGGATCACATTCTTGGACTTCCATAACACTAAAATCGATACTCGAGTGAAGAAGTCGAGGGGGCGTTCCTGTTTTAAGTCTGCCCATAGATAACCCGAGATTTTTGATACTTTGGCCCAGTTTGTCCGCTGCAGGGGATCCAAGGTATCCGCTCGATTTTTTTTCTGAGCCAATAAAGATACACGAGTTCAAAAATACTCCTGTGGTAACGATGGTGCTTGGTGCAAGGTATGTTTTTCCAGATTCTGTTTTTACGCCAGTGCACTGATTTTTCTCATCGAGTAAAATCTCTACGACTTGGTCTTGGACAATGGTAAGATTTGGTTCTTGCTGGAGGATCTCTTTACAAAGCGAGCTGTAAGCATGCTTGTCTATTTGTAGGCGTAATCCATGCACAGCTGGGCCACGGCTTGTATTAAGCATGCGTGCTTGCAGATACGTTCGAGTGCAGAGCTGTGGCATAAGACCGCCAAATGCAGCAACCTCAAAAACTATGTGCCCTTTGCCAATGCCGCCGATAGCAGGATTACACGGCATCCATCCCATACGCTCGGTGTCAAGGGTAACAAGTAGTGTGCGAGCGCCCATACGAGCTGCTGCATAAGCAGATTCGGCGCCAGCATGGCCGGCGCCGATTACAATAACATCGAAGGTGTTGTTCATGTGTTTTGTGATAACTTTTAAAAAAAATTTATGACTGAAGTCTTGAGCGTAAACGTCTGATGACTTCCATTCTTCCCATACCTAAACACATTTTCTCAAATTCTAGAGGGAAAAGCGAGAAATATTGGTTCAAAACTAATGCAGCGGTGAAAATATTTTTGCATTCACGGTTCTTTTGAAGGTCAACGCACAGTTTGCTATAAGCGTCATTGCCACCTAAAAGAGCAATTATTTGATCAACAAAATGTTTCCATGATAAGTGTTTATTTTTGTCGTTAGGATTGAGAAGCTCAAAAAGCAATTGCACTGCTCGACGCTCATTTATTTTATACTTCAAAAGACCATGTGCGTTTGAAAAAATTTCTTGCAACTCAATGGGCAAAGTATTTTTGTTTTCGCACAGATCATACATTTCATTTGAGATGGTTTGTGCGTCTGCAAGACGAAGGTGTTTAAGCTTGTCGCACATACCTGTATAACCTGGATGATTTTCGTATTCAGCACATATCGTATCAACTAAGCCTTCCCAGGTATGCAGCCCGGGTGTTTTGATTCCCGAAAA
Source organism: candidate division TM6 bacterium GW2011_GWE2_41_16 (assembly GCA_000996695.1). Taxonomy (GTDB): domain Bacteria; phylum Babelota; class Babeliae; order Babelales; family Babelaceae; genus GWE2-41-16. The sequence continues at coordinate 5,746 of LCAT01000018.1, forward strand.
AAAACTATGGGCGTACGAGGTAGCATTTTGATGCATATTTTCTATGCTTCCAACGTCTTGATGTTTATCATCCGCAAATACTAACACGGTTGTGCAGCATATGCATGTTGCAAGGGCAATACGACAAATGGTTTTTGTTTTACATGATGTCATAGATAAAATTCCTTTCTTCCACATGGGAAAATTGATTTCATGAATATAAAAAACATGATGTACATTCTGCGAAGCTCATACTACAAAAACGATGTTTTCAGAGAGAACAGTTTTTATGTTATCAGAAGTGATAAATTTGTCAAAAACGCCTTCTTTTTTAGAATGTGCAGGGGGCTCATGATAAGGGCTCTTCCAGCCTACGTTAAAACTACGGCGGACAGGGCCCTTAACCCGCGAGAGTTCCACCCTCGACCCGCAAGGGTCATCAACCCTTGACCCGTTGACAATAAAGCGAGTTGAGTACACTGGATATTTAATTTGCTGGCAAATAGAGCAAGTTGCCGGTGTACGTAAAAACGGTGAATATCGTTTTTACGTACACCGGCAGGTTCAGTGCTCGCGCAGTTAGTTCACCAGGTCAAGCCTTCGGCCCAAACAACACGTACTTACGGTCGTTATGGAGCGCTGGGCGCTTGCGGGTTAAGGGAAGAGCCCTTAATATGTCTTAAAATATATTCGTTGTTTTCAAGTTGTGGAGAACTACAGATGTGTAATTATTTTGTTGTGAGTTTGTGCGTATCGACCGTTTGCTCGTTTATTTTTTTACAAAATTTCATTCGCTTTTTAGGCAAAAAAACAAGCACTCAAGTGCGTGAATATACCCCACAAACGCATCAACTTAAGGGCAAGGTTCCTTCGTTCGGTGGTTTGGTATGGTGCATTGTGGTGCCTGTATTGTGTGTACTTGCAGGACTAAGAGTTGCGGACGAAACAAGCTGCTCGGGTGAATTGCTTTGCGCTTTATTAGCACTGGTACTGTTTGGTGTGTGTGGCTTTATCGATGATTGGGCAAAGCTCAAAAAATCAAAGGGAATTACTGCATGCTCAAAGTGGGTGTTGCAGTGGGTCTTTGCGTTTACGATAGTTGCACTGTGGTTGTGGACGGCTGGTCCCGAGGCCTCTTTTTTATATTCCTATACCTGGTTTTTGCCCGAGGTTCTACGCGTTATTTGTGTAACCCTGTGGTCAGCGTTTGTGATGGTCGGTGTTTCGAATGCCGTCAATCTGACCGATGGTATTGATGGATTAGCCGGTGGTACAAGCCTATTTGTATTTGCTGGTGCAGCATTTATCGCCTATTATACGTGCCCAGCACTGTTATTTTTTGCCATTATGCTTATGGCAGCGTTACTGGCATTTTTATGGTTTAATGCGTACCCTGCCAAGATTTTTATGGGTGACATAGGTGCACTGTCGCTTGGCGCTGCAATGGGATTTATGTTTTTAGCACTAAAAGTAGAATTTTTACTTATTCCGATGGGAATCATTTTTGTCGGCAACACGCTCTCGGTGATGCTGCAGGTTGCTTCGTTTAAGTTAACTGGCAAGCGCATTTTTAGAATTGCGCCGGTGCACCATCATTTTGAACTTGTCGGTATGCACGAATCAACGATTGTGATGCGCGCATACCTTATTACGATTTTTATGTGCGCGGTAACCTGTGCCCTGTGGTTCTGCTGGTAACATATAGCGAAGACCATTTGGATTGCGTACCCTCTGAACTTATTTGAGCGTGCCTGGGCGGCGTATGCCGTACATAGCAACGCCAAAAATGACAAACGCACTAAAGACAATGTAGGACAAAGGTCCGAATGCGAATGCATTTTTAATAAGTGTGAGTATAAGCATACTGCATGATCCCAGGGCTAGTAGGCCCCATACCATTGATGTAACATGCTTGCGGTAAATAAGCACGATAAACGCGCAGGTGCTGATCGTGTACGCCATGGTAATGCCGCATGCACTCATTTGTTGCAACAGTGTTTGCGTGTTATGCAGAACAAGCGCATAAAATGCGATAAAACTTCCTTGTATGAGCATGCAGAAGAAAGGTATACCATGTTTGTTTTTCTTTGTGAGCCAGCTTGAGCCGAATACATAGCCTCGCTGTGCAAGACCATACATATTCCAGTTATTTGAATATAATATACCGTAGCTTGCTCCGAGAGCCGATACCGCGATGCCCGACATGGTAATTGCCTTGCAAATTGTGCTTACGATGGGCGAAAAATGCAAAAGATTTACAAGAGCAGGGAATGCTTGTTTGTACCCATCGATGTTCCCAAGCTCTGGTCCAAATGCGATAAAAAAACTGACCTGGTATAAAAACAACACACACAAAACTATGGCAAACGAGTATATGATTGCGCGTGGGCCGTTTCTTTGTGAATCCTTTATCGATGCACTCAGCGAACAGCTTGCCTCAAAGCCTGTCATTGCGAACAGTACAAAAGGTATTGCAGCAGGGATGTTCATCCATGAAAAATTTGCAGGGGTAATATAGGTCAGCGAGAACGTAAATATCAGAGACAAAATAACAAATAAAATGGGGAGAGATTTGAGGAAGAAAAACAGATATTGGATGTTTCTGCCAATACCCAAATTGAAGCTATTGAGATACATAAATAAACTTAAAATGACCATATCTATGGCGATAGTCGGAAAGATTGCAAGCGATGGAATTAGCGTTTGCATGAGTGTAACAAAAAAATGAATGCTAAATGAGCAACTTGCAAGCTTAGCAAAAAAATAGCTCCAACCGCTCAAAAAGCCCACAAAAGGACTTATGGTAGCACCGAGGTCATAAAAGGTTGCCTGCGAAAAATGCCCAAGCAGTTTTTGAAACGCATAAATGAGTGGCAAAATTGCGACGCCCAAAAATATGTAGGCAAATGGGGCCGAGCCTTTGAGAATTGATCCCAGCAATACCGTGTTTGCAAAGATGCCCGATCCGAGCATCATGTTGAGGTTAATGAGTGTTGCTGCGCCAAGAGAAAGACAAGGAGCTTGAGTGTTTTGTGTGCTCATGATTATTTCTTTCGAGGAGATAGTTCATACGAAGGAAGAATGATTTGATTTGTGTAAAGAGCGAGCGATCCTGCAATTGCAGCATTAAGAGATTCTACGTGATCGCTCATTGGTATGGTAACAAGTTCAATGCAGTCTTCTTGGTGTTCTCGCGACAAGCCTTGGGCTTCGTTGCCAATAACCATAAGTCGTTTTCGTACCTGTAAATCAAAAATGGATTTTTGTGACTCAAGTATAAGTCCGCATAATGCGATCTGTTTTAAGCTTGCATGCTGAACAAGATCAAGCCACGAACAAATAATGAGTGGGGCGGTAAGTAGTGCACCAGCGGTAGCAGCAACGACTTTGGGTGAAAATGGATCAACGCCATCAATGATGACAATCGATTCTGCTCCAAAAGCTTGGGCAGTGCGTATAAGTGTTCCCATGTTGCCCGGATCTCGAATATCATTAAGGACTATGCCCGATGATAGCTTTTCAAGCGATGAGATGTTTGGTTGGGTGAAAATGCCCAATATCTCTTGTGAGTTTGTTTGATTGGTTATTTTTGCAAACAACTGAGAGGGTATCTGAACTGTTTTGTTCGCAATACGATCCGACCATTTTTGTGTCAGAGGCTCACTTTGTTCCGTGCAAACCAGAGTGTACAACAAATCTGGATACGATGTTAATGCCTGGTCGATTGCACGTTCACCTTCAATTTTAAACAAGTTGAAGTGCGTGCGGTATTTTTTGAGATCAAGCTTGCCTATGAGTGTTATGACTTCATGGTGAGCTGATATGATTTTTTTCATAAAACCCAATCATTTGCGGAATTCAAGATCAGAAAATAATGTTAAAAAAAAACAAAATGTTTTGTGTACCAAGTATAACGTAAATCACTTAATTTGTGCGCGTCTTCCAAGTTTTGCGCCTGCCGGCCATAGTTTTGGCGGCGGCTGAAAGCTCCGTCCTCTGTAGCCATCAGACGATACGTAATTATTTTCGCCTGAATCATAAGATTGGCGTAAAAAGCTTGGCGTAGGCCGAAACCGTCATAAAAAGTGCATGAGTAAAACATCTTTTTATCATACTGTTGAAATTTGAACCTTATTTTTCTTAAAGTCTTTATAACTGAATTAAAATGTTTTTCTGGGGGGAAAGATTATGAATCGTCGCATAGGTGTTTTGTCGGTGCTCGGGTGTGTCTGCTTGCTAAACAGTGTGCAGATTGGTGGTGCGGATGAAATAAAAACTGCAAATGCCGCTCAGGCCGCAGCTCAATCAATAAAAGTTCCTCGATCATTATTTGATAATCCTAAAATAAATGTCGGATCGATGTCTTCAGACCAACTTACTGCTGAGTTGGCACGAACTATTGCTGCGTTGGTTGGTTCTGTTGCGAAACTTTCTCTTACGGTTGTTTCTCAAATAGATCCCAAGGTTTTTGATCCAAAAAAGATTGATTTAATTGAGCAATATTTCTTTGCCTATAACCACTTACTTGAAACGATAAAAGTTCTTTTTGCAGATCAGTGTATTAAGACTAAAGGAACGCAGCAATGTGCTAAAGATGCTAACGGAAAGTTTATATATCGTTTGCAATATAAGCAGAATTGTATGAAGGGAAAGGGCGCAAGCAAGGATATATGCAAAGCATTAGGATGTGAAACAAAAGCTCTTTGTTCACAATCTCTTATGCGTGATTTGTATGGTTATGTCGGTAAAGACGGTATAAAACACAAGGGTCTTGTACGCGAAATGCTCAAGATTATGTTTACCGGCTACAAGATTGGTGGTAAGTCGTATTCCTCAATATTCAGTATATTGGCTCAGCTTACTGGTCTTTCTTCTCAAATAGAGCTGCAAGTTATCACTATTGTTAAATCGGTTAATCGCGTGCTTAAGTTATCATCTCAAATGACTTACAAAGAACCCGAAAAGGATGTTTTAGCAATAATCGAGCAACAAAAAGCTGATGCTGAAAAAGCTCGACTGGAAAAAGAAAAAAAGGCAAAAGAAAAAATTGAAAAACAAGCAGCTGAACAGCAAGCTGCTTCATCTACTACAACAGAAGGAGAGTAGTAATGAAATTGTTTAAAAGCATTTTATATGTTGTGAGCATGCTGATTTTTTATGTGTCTTTTTCTCTAGCGCTTAATCCAGGTCTTGCTGATTATTTTAAATTTAAAGACAATTTTTGCTCTGCTGCTGCAACGGTTAAATATATGCGTGATCAGCAAAAAAAGGATCCTTTGTATAGACCAAGTCCGGTAATTGACGCCATCATTGAGCAAGGAGGATCGGGAACGGTTCGTTTGTGCAATGTGTTTAGATTGGCTGGCGATCTTGCCAAATTTCTTGATTTTTCTGAGCCAGGAAATTTATTGGAAATTGGTAACAAGCTTAATATCGCTGGTTTGTGCATGAAGAATGCGCAGGATAAAAAACAACGAGATATGTGTTTTGCTGATTCGATGCTATATGTACATCAATTGATTCAACCTTTTTTTACCGCATTTATTGGTGAAGTGCGAAATAATACTTTTTATGAAGGTTCTCTTTTACATGTTGCGCACATTGAAGAATTTTTGCCACGATCAATTCTTGAGAATAATCCGAATCTTGCTGAGAAAATAAAAAGTATGACGGAAATGCGCGATGGGATGGTCGAGCCTTTCATTTATACCAATATTTTGCCCATGCTCGATTTGATACGACAGATGGGACTTTCTCTTAAATCTATGTCAGAAAAACTTACAGATCAGGAGCGCGCGTCTCTTACAGAAATACCCGGTCTAGTGCTGTCTGATGAGTCTTCGGAATCTTTGACGCAACCTGATCCAAAAGCTTCTCAGGATTTGGATTTGTCATTTGAATAAAAAAATATATGGCACCCGCCATATGAGTTTGCGCATATGAGACTCAATCGTGTGCAAAAATAACACAAATTATTCATATAACCGGGTGGGTCGTGTTTAGTAATATGCGCTATAAAAAAAGGGGGGTAGGGATGAAGTGGTTAAAATATAAACAGTACCTGATGTTCATTTTGATGGTCATATCGTTCAGCTCCTATGCTGATGAATTTGATGATCTTGTTACGTCAGATACTATTACTACAACCATAAGCCCTATTCCTGACGATGAAATTAAAGTTGCTGACCCATACTTGCCCGTTGAGGTGCAAAAAGAAGCAGTTGTTCAGGTGCCTTTGTTTGGGCCGATGACATTTAAAATAAGTGATAATGCTGCAGAAGGCATGTACATTGAAGTTCCTTCGCGTGAAGTTGGTCCTGTTGCCTTGCGTAATATGCGCTTTTCTCTTATTCATGGCATTTTATCTCTCAAAGGCAAGGCTTCCCTTTTTAACTTAACGGCAGATGTTGGGTTATTAGAGTTGGTGTATGACCAAACGCGCAAATTTTATCGAGCTGTTTTTGGTTTTCGTAATTTTTCAACACCGCTCAAAATTCGATTAAGTCCAACAGATGCGATCGAGTTAACCGATCTCAATTTAGTCGTTGAGTTACGGGCTGAAAATGCAACGGGCAAAAAAACGAGCTTTAAAGATTTAGCTGATGCATCACAGGCGCGAACCTACTTTGTTGCTAAATCTACGTTTCTTGGTTCACCGGTAAATTTTTATATCACGCGTCGTGGTAGCGGATGGATATATTCGCTTAAGATTCCGCAGTTGACACCCTTTTCAAATATAACCTTACAAGGTTATGACGCGATGCGTAATGTCAAATTGCACGATATTATTGCGCAGTTTAACACACTAGACGAAGCCATGGGAGTAGATTTCAAAGGTACTGCGGATTTTTTTAGTGTCCGATCTAAAGCTCATTTTTATTTTGGAACCACAAAAACTAAAAGTGGTGTGTCTAAAACCAGCGCTTTTGTTGAACTTTCTTTCAATGAAGGCGATAAGGTGTCTAAGCTTATTCCCGATCTCAAGGGGACGGTTTTCGACGACTTTATTATTAAAGGACTGGCCGTACTTATCTCATCAGAATATTTTGAGGATACTAAGCGCGGGGTGGAGTTTGTCCAAGGAATAAATTTGTACGGTGCGGTAGGCCTGCCAACGGATAACAACAAAGAACTGGGACAGGTAAGTAAATTAGTTGGCGTCGGTGATATGGTGCTTTTTTGTGGTATATCATTGCCTAATCCGCTCAACTCATCGGTACTTGTGCGTATGCCGAACGCTGCTATAAAAATTGCGCAAGATCAAAATCAGAACTTTAGATTCGATCATTTTGATTTGTCTATTAAGGGTGGTACATCTTTTTCTGTTGGTGTAGCCGTAGCCTTAAGTATGAAACCTTCACCGCAGGATGAGTGGTTAACTTTTACGGGTGGATTTAAAGTCAGTCCGCTTGATGCAACGTTATCTGCCAATTTAGACGGAGGATGGCGCAATCCATTTGGTATCAAGCCTATCAGAACAATCGAAATAAGAGATGTTGCCCTTGAGCTGAAAGTAAACTACGTGATGTTATCCGCGGGCATTCCAATATCGGGTCTTGGATTTGGATTTCAGTTTTGTTTTGGCCGAACATCGCTCAAGGCAGCGGTTAAGTTTGACGCAACACATCCGGAAAAAAGTCTCTTTTATACCGAAGCAAAAAATTTGGGTATTTGTGATTTAGCAGATTTTGCGTCCATGATGACGACAATCCCCATTCGTACTGATGATATTCCCGATATCAGGCTTGAAAAATTTAAATTATATATCGCGCCCGTAAAGACTGAAATCGGTTCACGCATATTTGAGCAAGGGATAAGCTGTGCATGCTCTCTGATCGTTCCGGTAGGCGATGCGGCCGGTACCTGTGGCTCAATAAAAAGGTACGATAATACCTGCTCTGCAATAGACCTGGGTCAAAAACCGGGTGAAAAAATACTCTTTAATGCAGAAGTAAGCTTTTCGATATTTGATCAAGGCGTCAAAGGGAATGGTTACTGCAAAGCATTTACAATTGGCGAATTGACGGTGACCGGTAAGGGCAAGCCCGGAAGCAATGAAGAAGGTCCGTATCTTGAGTTTGAATTTTCACCGGTTAAAAATAAGTTTTATCTCACATCATTTATTAAGTATTCCGACTTATTTAGCCAAATAACCGAAATTTACTTTGATCACGATAGCTTTAGTACGCTTTTTGAAACCAAGATAAAAGACACAATCGATGCGACGGTCGAAATTAACAGTAATCTGCAATATCTTCAGTTGTATGCGCTCATAGACTTCCGCATGTACTTTATAGCAAATACTCAAAAAATGCTTGATACGTATGCGGACAGCAAGGGTTTTCCACGTTTTGATGTGCAACAACTTCAACAGCAAATAAAACCTGTTATGACCGATCTTAAAAATCAGATAGGTACGGGTCAGTACTTTGAAACGGTCAAAAATAATATTCCTAAAACCGTTATAAGCAATGAGCAACGAGCAAAAGAGGCGATAGAAAAAGCAAACAGGAGAATATCAGCGCTTGATGACAAACGAAAAGAAATTGATATGCAGATTGCAGCACGAGAAAAAGCTTTGCTCGAGCGTATTGCAAAAATGGAACAGCAAATACAAAAAAATATAGACGAAAGGCTCGCTAAACAACAATCAGCTATTGCAGCGCGTGAAAAAGCTCTGGGAGACAAAATCAAGCAAGTTGATCAGCGCACAAAAGCGTCCGAAGACAAGTTGACCCAGCAGCAGAAGGCGCGTGAAGAAAAGCTTGCTCAAGATCAAAAGGCCCTTGAGGATCGTGTGGCACACATAGGAACGAAAAAACCTGCCGTAACCAAATCAACAACAGCTGTAACGCAACAAACACAGCCTCAACAAACGCAAACGGCATCAAAGCCAACGCAAACACAGACAACACCACAACCTATCTCTGCTCCTCAACCATTTTCGCAATCAGTGCAAACGTATAATTCTGCGCAATCGCCTTATGTGGTGCCTGCGCCATCATTGGATATGTTTGGACAAATGATCGGTGGAGCATTTATGCAATTAGGTCAAGAAATTGAAAAAAATATTGCGGCACCTATTACTCGCGTCGTGAGCGCAATGCTCGGCGCCTTTAGGCTGGATAAGTTTTATTTTAGGGGTGACTTGGCTGAAGTTGTTCGTGGCGTGTTTCCTAAAGTGCAGCTTGAAGTATGCACCAGTGGTGTGCAGCGCATTGCGGTATTCCAACTTGATGTAAATAAGCTTGATCAAAGTGCTATGACGATTGCGGGTAGCATGATCAACCTGTTTGGACCAGCTCCTGCAGGGGCTCAATCATGTTAAAGAAGGCTTATGCAATATACGCCATGCGGGGCAAATCTTTACAAAAAAAGGATATGATCTAAACTTAAAAATCCCAAGGTCATGTTGGCTGAAAGGGGAAAAGCTATTGCAAACCGCAATAGCTTTTTGCTTTAACCCATTCTGAAAGGTTTAATTGTATGTCTAGTGTTTCTTCGTGGCTTTTATGGCCATTGCGTAAGCTTTTTACCATTATTTTTGGTTCTTTTGAAACAGAAGAACTTAAGAAATTTTTAAAGCTTGGCCTTATTTTTGCAACTATCATCGGTACCTATTGGACCTTGCGTGTGCTCAAAAAGGCTGTGTTCTACAAACTCGTAGGCGCTGTCTACATTCCATGGGCAAAGACTGCATCGATTATCATTCTTATTCCTTTACTCTTTTTCTATAGCAAATTGCTTAACAAGTACCCACGCGAAAAAATGTTCTACATTCTTTCGATTGCATACGGTACCTTGTTTTTGGTATTCAGTGGTCTTTTGTTATTTACTCAATCGACGCCTGCAATTGTTGCTGCGCGTACTGGTTGGGCATATTTTGGTACACAAGCTGTTGGATATGGTTGGTACGTGTTAACCGAAACATTCGGTTCGCTTGTTGTAGCTCTTTTCTGGGCTATTTCGACCGATATTACCAGTCCTGATTCAGCTAAAAAAGGTTTTTATCTGGTAACAGCACTCGCTCAATTCGGCGGTGTGTTCTTGCCTGGATTCCTTTCACGCTTACCGCTTATGCTTGGATTAGGTACTGACGCAATAGTATTGTTTATTGCAGCATTATTGTGCTTTACATTGCTTCTTTCCATGCGTTGGTTCTTTACTTCAACACCAAAAAATTTGCTTGAGTCATTCCATGGTTCAAACGAAAAACAAGTTGAGAATGAACAAGAACCAGGTTTCTTAGAAGGTCTTAAATTGCTTCTGAGCAACAAGTACCTCTTGGGAATTTTCGCCGTTGTTTCGATTTACGAAATTATCGTAACGATTTTCGATTTCAATTTTGATCTTCTTGCCAATGCAACATACTCTGGCGCAGAGTTAACCGCGTACCTTGGAACATATGGTTCGTACGTTAACATTGTGGCTCTTGCATGCTTGCTCGGTGGTGTAAGTAACGTTACCCGTTGGCTTGGCGTAAGCGTTGCAATTTTGATGATGCCTGTCATTATCGGATTTGCGTTCTTTGGATTTATTTCGATGAGTTCATTGAAGTTCCTTTTCTGGCTCATGGTTGGTTCAAAAGCAATCAACTATGCGTTGAATGGTCCTGCAATGAAACAGTTGTATATTCCAACCAGCAAAGACGCTCGTTTCAAAGCACAATCATGGATCGAAGCATTCGGTTCACGTTTTGCTAAAGAAACAGGCTCTGTGTTCAACATGACTCTCAAGCCACTTCAAGGCAAGTTCGGCGAGGTTGTCGGTCGTGCACGCTACATTTCGATGAGCAGCTACTTTGGTTTTATTCTGGTAGGCTTCTGGTTCTTTGCTGCATACTTCCTGGGTAAAACATACAACAAGGCAATCAAAGAAAAGAAAGTTATTTGCTAAAACTTTTTTGATATTTGAAAACAAAGAAAAGAAGCGCTTAGTGGAAACACCAAGCGCTTCTTTTCTTCTTGTTGGGCAGATTTTTTTATAGTGCAGCGCGTATAGCAGGCGCTATTTGGGCACGCTCATGTGCGTTCGAAAAACATGCGATTGTTACAGTCTTTTTTACACATACACGTGGACAGGGCTTAGTGAGTTAAGCAGCGCATCCAAAAAGTTTGAGTAAGCGTAATTTTGTCGAGCATTGAGCTAGAAGAGTATCAAGTGTTGGCTGATCAAGCTTAGTGAGAGCGGCGCATAGTGTGCGTAAATTTTTGCAGACTAATAAACTTGGGAAATGTATATTGTTGCATCGATCAATACAGAGCGTTTCAAGCTGAACATGTGGATGCAGGGACAACTGTTTGATCTTGGTATCGGCAACATTGAGACCGATTAGTTTTGGTAAGCGTGCAATGAGCGCAAAATCGTCAGAGGGTTTTTCTTTGGTTTCTGGCATAAGTTTGTAACAGTTTGCAACGGATAATGTGCTGATGTTGCAGCATTTTTTTGTTATTTCGTTGAGTGTACTGCCATCAATCCATGAGGGACATATGAGGATTTCAATTTCTTGAGCATGATCACTTATGAAATTACAAAAAGTTTCGATATCACATAATCGACCATCAACAAGCCTGAGTGGGCCGGTTCTTTGATATAGGTTTCCTGCCGTGCATGTTGTCGTTGTTGTTTGAATGTGGGTTGTGGTAAGTGCTTGTTCTTGCATGCAGTAAAGAGGTGCAAAGCCAAGCACTGTCAAAAAAAATAACAAAAGGGTCTGTGTCTGTGTATTCATAAAATACTCTCCAATGAGTATGGGGTGATAGAATGTGTTTTCAGTCGTATTTTGGCGAAAATGAGATCGATCGATTTTCGCTATAGTCTTTGGTTATGGTCTCGATAGTAGATGTCGTTATATTGGGACAATCTACAATATCGAGTTGTTGTACCTGAGTATCAAGAAGAATATGCAACAGAATAGCATTTGTAATATTTGTTTTGTACAATTCTGCTGTGCGAAGGGATTCGCAATATATTAATGGTAAAAAATCTTGAATTTGTTCACATCCATTTGCGAAAAAATACATAAGAGTTTTTTGTGTATTCGGATGAAAATTAAGCGTGGTGATGTTTGTTCCATTGAGCATGAGCGTCACGAGGCGGATGAATTTTGGTAAAGACTGTAAAAATCCTTTTGCACTTATTTTTTTGCAGTCAGTGAAATCAAGGTAGTGAACAAGGGGGCATGCTTGCGCTATGTCAACCAAGTCCTGATCGTTAATCCAACTTGGACAGCGCAAAGCGAGAAAGTGACAGTCGGGTGATGAGGGTGTAGATAATGATGTAATAAAGTCTTGGCGCTGACTTTCTAAAATAGTAGATGCGTTCCAGGTGATATGTGAGGGATGCGAAAAAATATTGTTATGTGGATCAAATATCGTAAAGTCTAGTTGCATAGCACGTATATGTGGCGCAAAATTTATGAGTGCAAAAATAAACGTGAACACAAAGCATTTTTTCATGTACCACCATCTTGATAGATAAAACAGGATAAGTTTTAATCGCTATCTCGATTTTAATAACGAGATTTGATCGCTGTGCCTTCTACTATCTCTCAAAAAAGATGGTTTGTCGATATGACAGATGCCATAAATGACGGCCCTCAGGGTTTATCAATAGACTAATGTTTGAGTAACGCGGTGATCAATTCCATAAGAATCAAAATAATCACCAAAACCTCGAGTATATCTTCACGAATAACATCAACCTTATTGGCGTACACGTGGCTCATATCATGAACAATGTTGAGTTTTTTGTTGAGTGAGTCCTGCCAATTTAAAATATCAAGCTTATCTGCGAGTCGAGCATAAATCTCAGACACATATGGCTCACCGACAAGCTTTATGTTGCTGTTGATACGCTCAATAATGACAGAAATATCGACTCGCAACTTACCCAAGTCTCCTACGGGATCATTTTTTATGGTGCCCCAAAAAGGAAGATATGCTGTCCAGGAAAGTGATCCAACTTCACGGTTAAAAATGGCATTAAGTTGGCTGTCGAGTGTTTTATCGAAATATTTAAGTTCGAGCTGTTGGAGGTTTGCAAATTCAAATATATCAAGAATATCTTCGTATGAATCGTCATATACAAAAGCGGCTTCAGTGTCTACGATGAGCAAATCTCCCTTATAGTAGCCGATTGAAGCGCTCAAGATCTCATTTTTTTTGAACGTAGCAAGTGCTTCTGTTTCAAAACGAAGCAATGACGCGATATCGCTTCCATACAATTCTTTGAGGGTGTGTCCGTCGTACAGGGCTTTTTCGGGAGTTACCTGAATAACCTCATATACATTCGATAAATGAAAAAATTGTGCTTGCTTTACGGCATAGCTTACTTGCTCAAAAACTTTTTGTGCATCTTTAATTGCGGTCTCATGATATGCCGCTGATGTTTCGATGAGCTCTTTTCTGAGATCGCCTAAAGTGCTAGAAAACGGAACTTTGTAACGAATTGCAATGGCGCCAAAACCATAAATTTTCACGCTATCAAGATACGGTGAATTATTTGAGTTTGAAAGTTCAATCTCAATGGGTGCATGATAGTTTTTGAAATACATGGGATTTTTTAGGGGCTTTTTAATCAATTTTTTGTCTTCCTTAAGAAGACTTAAATGAATATCTTCACCAATATCAAAACTGTAAAAGAGATATATGTGCCCCGAAAAAACATGCGATTCCATTTTGTTTCCTTACTCTTTTTTAAGAACGGCCATAAAGGCTTCTTGTGGAACCTCTACCGAACCGATCTGCTTCATTTTTTTCTTACCTTCTTTTTGTTTTTCAAGCAACTTACGTTTTCTCGAGATATCGCCACCATAACATTTTGCCGTAACATTTTTGCGCATAGCAGTTATGGTTTCACGTGCAATAATTTTTGCGCCTATTGCGGCTTGAATGGCAACTTCGAACAATTGGCGTGGAATAACAGTTCTCAGCTTTGCCGTAAGTTCTCGGCCTACGTAAAATGCTCGATCGGCATGTACAATGGTTGAAAACGCGTCAACGGATTTACCATTAAGCAAAATATCAAGCTTAACTAAATCGGCCTCTTGAGGCTCGCCGAGCTCGTAATCCATACTTGCATAGCCGGCACTCAACGATTTGAGCTGATCATAAAAATCACTCGCTGTTTCGTTAAGCGGCAGTTTGTACGTCAAAATGACGCGTTCAGGACTGAGGTAGTCCATGTTTTTTTGTTCACCGCGACGTTCATGACACAATTGCATAATTGAGCCGAGGTACTGTGTTGGTGTGATGATTGTTGCAATAATGATTGGCTCAAGAATTTTTTCAATTTTTTGTACATCAGGAAAATCTGAGGGACTTTCAATATCAAAAGTTTCGCCGTTTGTTTGAATAATTTTGTATACCACACTTGGTGCGGTTACGATAACTGACAATCCATACTCTTGTTCAAGGCGCTGTCTGAATACGTCCATATGGAGCAACCCTAAAAAGCCACACAAAAAACCTAATCCGAGCGCCGGTGAAGTTTTTTTCTCAACCTTTACGCTTGCGTCATTGAGTGTGAGCTTTTCGATAGCATCCTGAAGAAGTGGAAAGTCGTCAGTATCAACCGGGAATATTCCGGCGAACACCATAGGCTTTGCTGGTTTAAACCCAGGGAATGCGGGAACCGGTTTTTTTGCGAGATGCACTGTTTCTCCAACACGTGCTTCCTGAACTGTTTTCATACCTGCAACAAGGTATCCAACTTGACCTGCATAGAGTGTGTCGGTAGGCGTTTGTCCTGGATACATAAGCCCTATCTCAAGAACTTCATAATCTCTACCCGCCTGAGCGAGTGTGATGCGATCGCCTTTTGATATTTGTCCGTCATGAAGAGCGATAAGAGATATGACACCCTTGTACGAGTCGTACCAAGAATCAAAAAGTAAAGCTCTCAGTGGTTTATCGTTATGAGCATCAGGCGCAGGAATTCGTTCAATAATCGCTTGTAAAATGGCTTCGATACCGATGCCTTGTTTCGCAGAAGCTTTAATCGATTCTTCTGGCGCAAAATCAAAAAGTTGTTTAAGTTCTGCTTCGACCGATTCAATGCGTGCATTCATCATGTCTATTTTATTGATAACAGGTACAATCGTGAGGCCTTGATCAAATGCAAGATAAAAATTTGCCATGGTTTGAGCCTGAACACCTTGTACTGCATCGACGAGCAAAAGAGCTCCTTCACATGCATAAAGCGATCGTGAAACCTCGTAACTAAAGTCTACGTGCCCTGGGGTATCGATAAGATTGAGAAGGTATTGTGTGTCCTTATAGGTGTATATCATCGATGCACTTTGTGCTTTTACGGTGATACCACGTTCGCGCTCAACTTGCAGTTTATCGAGGAACTGTTCGTTTTTATTGCGCGTAGAGATGGTTCCGGTTGTTTCAAGTAACCGATCTGCAAGCGTAGACTTGCCATGATCGATGTGTGCGATAATAGAGAAGTTTCGGATATGTTCTGGGCGAAACGATTCAAGAGATATCATATAAACCACAGCTATGCGTGAAGGTTTTTAAAATCGAAGAACCGCACACGCTTCTGGCGGTTCTTCGAATGTTTTTAACTTTGCCTTCAGTATACCGTAAATATGGCTCTCTTTGTATACGGTTTGGTCTTAAGGGCTTTGCCCTTTAACCCATGGGGCTCTGCCCTCAACCCGCAAGGGTCATCAACCCTTGACCCGGTGCATAATATCGAACAAGTGATAACACGGCAATTGCCGTTAGTAAGCGAGGAATATATCAAAAAACGGTTTTACCGTTTTTTGATATATTCCTCACACTTCCAAGCTTCGCATATACCCATGATGTCTGCAACGCCCTGAATTGCACAATATTATATGATCAGATCAAGCGCTGGGCGCTTGCGGGTCAAAGGGCAGCGCCCTTGAAATCCTTATTTCATCTCAACTGTCTTGATTTTACCAGTTCCCTTGTTGATTTTGATCGCTATTTTTTCGCTTTGCTTAAATGGGATCGACAAGGAGAGCACGTTATTGTCTATGCGCGCATCTGTTTTACTGAAATCGAGCTTTTTTTCAGAATAGAACAGTTCGTTTGATTTTTGTTGAAAAGCGCTCTGTTCTTCGTTTGTGGTTGTTTCAGTTTTTGATTCTTTATCTTTTGAGTCTTGTGCTTTGTCAGAACTTTTCTTTTGTTCGAGAGCAAAGGCTATGAGAATATTGTTTGATTTATTTTGTATGATTAACTCGGTTTCGACATCTTTTGTTTTTGCCGAAACAGTGACCGATTCTTCAGTTGCATCAATGGTGATATCTTTTTCACTTAACGCAAATTTTTTGAGATCAAGTATAAAGTCTATGCCCGAGTTGTTTTTTGTGATTTTTATGTGCGGTTGCGCGTCTGAGCTTTTGTTTTCAAATGACATGAGCGTATCAAATGTCGAACGCATATGTTCACGTTGGCTTTTGAAGAGTTGTTCTTGTTGTTGAAAAAGATCATCAAGGCTTTTAAAAGAGTCATCTATCCAAAGTGTGTGTGTTGTTGCTGCGTATGTGCCTGCTATGCATATAAAAAATATTTGCGAGTAATGTTTAATAGGCATATTTTACCCTTTCCTTGGTATTGAAAAAGAATGATAAAAAGATTTCCTAATAAGGTAGTATAAAAATTTTTTTTTGGCGTATCAAGTCCCATTCGTTGCAGAGCAATAGTCTTTTTGAATTTTAAAAATTTTTATACAAAACCCTTGGACATGGTGGCGTGACCTGCTTAGACTAGTGTGATCTTTATTTTTATGAAGATTCTTAGGTATAGATATTTTTCAGATTGTCAACAAAAAGGAGGTTGCGGACGTATGCGTTTGCAAGAGAGAGCTGTTGTCTTTTGAAAACAGATTTTTTTGACATGTTGCACGTTGTTTTCAACAAAATTAAGGCAGACTTTTGTCTGTTTTGACTATTTTATACTCTCTGATCAGTGGGTTAAGGGTGGAACCCTTAAGGGAAAAATATGAATGTGAGGAAAGGGGATTATGTTTACTAAAATTTTCAAAAGGGACGGATCGGTAACAGAATTTGCTGCCGATAAAATTACTCAGGCAATTATGCGTGCAGGCTATGCAACAGGCGAGTTTGATCATGCTGAAGCAATGCGTTTAACCAAAATGGTGCTTGATATCTTAGCGCAGCGTATGGGCGATCGTGTGCCGCGTGTAGAAGAGATTCAAGACGCTGTTGAAGAGGTTCTTATTAATTCAGCGTGGAGTAAAACGGCAAAGGCATACATTTTGTATCGACAAAAACATGCTGAGATTCGTAAGACAAAATCACAAGACAATAACACGTTGATCGATAAATATCTTGAACGTATCGATTGGCAGGTAAATGAAAATGCAAATACCGATTACTCGCTTCAGGGTTTAAATAATTATATTTATGGTGAAGTCTCCAAAGAGTATTGGTTATACAAAATTTATCCCGAAGAAATTCGTCTTGCAGCTGAAGACGGTGACTTTCACATACATGATTTGCAATTTTTGGCACCATACTGTGTGGGTTGGGATCTACAAGATATTTTGATGGTTGGTTTTAAGGGTGTGAGTGGCAAAATAGAGTCACGTCCTGCGAAACACTTTAGAACCGCGCTTGGTCAGGTTGTAAACTTTTTTTATACCTTGCAAGGTGAGTCTGCGGGAGCGTGTGCCCTATCAAACTTCGATACACTGCTTGCACCGTTCATTCGCTATGACAAGTTAAGCTATCCTGAAGTTAAACAGGCTATGCAAGAATTTATTTATAACATGAACGTTCCGACACGTGTGGGCTTTCAGACTCCATTTACAAACGTAACGCTTGATCTTCAAGCGCCAAAAATGCTTGCAAGTCAGCCGGTGATTATTGGCGGTGAGCACCAAAAAGAAACATACGGTGAGTTCCAAAAAGAAATGGACTTATTCAACCAGGCGTTTACTGAGGTTATTACTGAAGGTGATGCTAAGGGGCGCGTGTTTACTTTTCCTATTCCAACCTACAACATTACTGCCGACTTCGATTGGAACAACAAAAATCTTGAAGGTTTGTGGCATATGACAGCAAAATACGGTATTCCGTACTTTGCGAACTTTGTGAATTCAGACCTGGACCCTGAAGATGCGCGAAGTATGTGTTGCCGTTTACGTCTTGATAATCGTGAATTGCGTAAACGTGGTGGCGGCTTGTTTGGTTCTAACCCACTGACAGGGTCTATCGGTGTGGTAACGATTAACTTGCCACGCATTGGCTATCAAGCTCGAGATAACAAAGATTTCATGCAACGATTGGTTCATGCAATGGATCTTGCCAAATCAAGTCTTGAGATTAAACGCAAATTTCTTGAGCGTTTTACTCAAAAAGGTTTATATCCGTATGCGCGATTCTATCTGCGTTCAGTCAAAGAACACTCTGGTAAGTATTGGGCAAATCACTTTTCAACCATCGGTTTGGTTGGTCTAAACGAAGCATGTCTCAATTTTTTTGGTGAAGAGATTGTATCGCCAAAAGGACGTGCTTTTGCAGAAGAAGTACTTGATGTCATGCGTGAGCAGTGCCAAAAGTACCAGCAAGAGACAGGGCACATGTACAATCTTGAGGCTACACCGGCAGAAGGAACCTCATATCGGCTTGCCAAAAAAGATAAAGACAAATTTCCGCACTGTGTTGTTGCAAATGAAAAGCAGCACCAGGAGTTTGACCAAGAACCGTATTATACGAATTCATCGCAAGCGCCGTTGGGGTATACCGATGACGTGTTTGAATTACTCGATATGCAAGACCCTTTGCAAATTAAGTACACGGGTGGTACGGTAGTCCACCTATTCATTGGTGAAGAAATAACAGATATCGAGGCTATGAAAAAGCTTATTAAAACGGTATGCCATACCTACAAGCTGCCATACTTTACCATCACGCCAACGTTCTCTATCTGTGATGAGCATGGATATACGGCAGGTAAAGTTCCTGTCTGTGTCAAATGTGGTGGCGAAAACAATGTGTACTCGCGTATTGTCGGTTATCTCAGACCAGTTCGTCAGTGGAATCCAGGCAAGAAGGCTGAGTTTAGCAACAGAAAAACCTTCCATATTCCAACAGATGATAAGGCCAAAAAATAAATAATTTTTGGGATATTCGAATAACAAGAGAGGCGGGTATATCCCGCCTCTCTTGTGTGCGGATAGTGCATATAGCGAAGTCCATTAAGCTCTGCACATTCGCGATCATGAATAGTGTGATTTAATCACATAAACAAAAGATACGTTTGAGCGGGCCATAATGGCCGTTGCCATACAATTTTATTGTGGTTGTTCTGTTGCCATTGTGGTGGTGGTCGTCACTAAAGGTGGTGTGGTTGCTTTTTTGGGCTTGTACCAGTGTGATTGAGGGAATGATTCTTCTATTTCTTTGGTGATGGTACCAAGAATAACTTTGAGTTCACGTTCTTTGGGGAAAGGTAAATTTTTTTCAGCAGCATCAAACGATGAAATATTTTCATTATAAGGAATAGATACTATGTTTATAAAGTCTTTACCTAGAAGATAATTTACTATATTTCCTAAATGAAAAGACCCAGCCGATATAATAATAATATTTTTTTTGTTTAGTTGATCATTGAGATCGATCAAAAAGCCAACGTCACCCAAAAACAAATTAAGAAAGTAATAATCGGTTAAGAATGATTTGATATGAGAAGCCTCTTGAAATGATTCAAGATTTTTGTGGGCATTTTCTATATCTTTTGATTCATTTTTTTTAAGAGCAATGATTTGATCTATAAAAGAGTTTGGAATTAAATCGGAGGGTGATTTTAAATTTAAAAATGAGTCATAATCAATTAAAAATTTGGCTATAGGGGTTGCATAATGTGTGAGTTGAGGAATATCACCTAAAATCAAACTTAGGCGCGATAAGAGGTGGTATACTGCTTGAGTGTTTATATTACCCATCGGGTCTAAACGAGGTATTTGAGAGATTTTTCCATCCCAAAAAGGGCTTATGCTGTTAATGACGGTTGGAAACTCCTTTGTTGTGCCTTTTTCATATCTCTCATCAGAATACAGTGTTTCTATATTGAGTTGTTGAAATGGTTCCATGGCTATCCAGAAGGGGACTGCATAAGGTAATTGGTCTACTGAAACAAATCGGGCTCCTGGAAATAGAAGTTTTTCTGATTGTGTGTCTCCACTGTATATTAATAGTGTTTCATCATCATAACTGCGTCGATGCTCGGAGAGAATAACCATTGATTTGTTTAAGGTATGTATTTTTTGTATAAAATCTCTAAGCAATCTGACATCCCTATGTTCTATTTTTAAAACATCTTTTGATCTTGCTTTGTTTGTCGCAATTAAATCGGGTGCATGAGTATCCCCAATTAAAATGACATGCTTGTTTTGATATGGCCCTGTGCCCTGAAAGTAATACAAAGAATCTATGCGTGCATAGCTTGGTAGTGTGTACAGCAGCAGCAGGGTAAGTGCGAGTAACATTTTTTTCATACAAAGTTCCTTTTTTTTATTCACCTAAAAACTTTATTAATGTGCTTTTTGTATGTTTTGCACCATGGACTCAAGAGTATTTTTGAGAGGCTGTTCGTTGGGGTAGGGAAGATTTTTTTCAATAATGGTATCAATGGGTCTCATTTTTTGTATTGTTCTTATTTTTGAACGAAACTTGTGTGCCTTGAGGTAGGCTTCAAGAGGAATCAGGTGCGCGGCTCCTGCAGAAACGATTATAATATCTTTTTTTTTCAGTTGTTCATCAAGATCAATGTAAAAGCCTACGTCGCCAAGAAAATTGATAAAAACGTCATAAAACTGATCTGCAAATGATCCATAGTTAATTTGCAGGTGAAGACGTTCTGATAGCAGTTTTTTGATTTCTTTTTCTGTGTTTTGTTGTTCTTCGATGCATGATTTTTGCTCGTGTGGAAGCATATTTTTACAATGCAAATTTTTAATATGTTCTGTTTTTGTTTCTATTTGATCGATTATTTCTTTTAATTTTTCAGATACCATGTGCTCTGATACAAGCATTTGCTGATTTGTCTGAAGAAGTGTTTCGCAATCTTTGAGTACTTTTTCTATACTTTTTTTTCGTTTTGAAAAGCCCGGCACGTTTTGTACTTTGTTTAAGCATTCACGTACGTACTGTATAGTGCTTTGATCGATGTGGCGGTTTTGTTCAATGCTTTCGTATCTGATGTCAGAGTAGAATGTTGGAATATTGTATTGGAGTTGAGGGGCATGGGAGATCCAGTCAAGCACGCTGTAATTAAGAGCTGATATTGATACATATCGTGTAAAAAGAGGGTCTATTGCTCGACTTTGTTGTTCCATGATTGCTTCTTCGTCGAGAAGAACCATGGGCGAATGTGCATCGTATAGTTTTCTTTGCTCAGTAATAATAGCCATTGGTTTGTTTGTTGCGTTGAGCTTTATAATGAAATTTTTGAGTAAACGAACGTCGCGATGCTCTATTTTAAGAATGTTCTCGATTTTTGTATGATCTGAAGGACCGCTTTCATTTTTAATGGCATTAATCAATTGTGTTGAGTGCCAGTCGCCAATCATGATTACATGCTTCCCTTGATTCGGTCCCGTGCCTTGAAAATAATACAGTGATGCAATGCGCGCATGGCTCGGCAGGGCGTACAGCAGCAGAGTAAAAGCGAGTAAGCCTTTTTTCATAAAAAAACTCCTTTTTTTGATTCAGAGAATGTTTAATCTTATTTATACTTGAGCAGGGTATAAAATGGTAAGACTTTCAAATGGTTATGAAATATGAAAAAAGGGGCTATAAATGGCATGTGCTGGACTTCTTAAAACAACATTAATAGATTACCCCGGGCATGTGGCGGCAGTGGTGTTTATTCGTGGATGTCCGTTTCGTTGTCCGTTTTGTCATAACCCAGAATTGGTTGATCCTGCGCGATACGCAGACGTTATACCAACAGAAGATATTCTTTCGTTTTTAGCTTCGCGACAAGGCCGTTTAGATGGCGTGTGTATCACCGGTGGCGAGCCTACAACCTGGCCCGGTTTGTTTGATTTTATTGCGCAGGTGCATGCTCTTGGCTTTAAGATCAAACTTGATTCGAACGGGTATTATCCGGACATACTCAACAACATTCTCGACTCAGGGCTGATCGACTATGTTGCTATGGACATTAAAGGGCCACTTGCTAAATATTCGATTATGACGGGCGTTCAGATCGATACAGCACGTATTGTTCGTAGTATTGATGTAATTAAACAGGCCTATGTAACAAAAAAGATTGCTGACTACGAGTTTCGTACCACTCTGGTTAAACCCTTGCTTGAAGTTGTTGATGCACACGGCATCGGTGAGCTTATGCATGGAACGCCTCACTATTACGTGCAAAATTTTGCGCAATCAAAACATGTGGGTAATGTTGAAAATATGACCGGTTTTTTGGATACAGAACGCGAGGCGTTTGCAGCAATTGCACAGGGTTATGTAAAGCATGTTGGAATACGTTCTTAACACCGTGTATAAAATTGCTTTTTTTGGTAAAAAGTATATTCTAAATGTAAATAATTATTAATAATAAAAATACATATAGCAAGATCAATTTAGACTTGCATGCCAACATATCGATTGAGAAATACATTCGATTGAAAAATTGGTACATGTCAAAGTGGCGAATGCCATAGATGGGTAAGTTATGAAAGATATTAAAATTCGTGGTGCGCGTACGCACAACCTCAAAAATGTGTCTCTGACGATTCCTCGCGATTCATTAGTCGTTATTACCGGAGTGTCTGGCTCAGGCAAGAGCAGTCTTGCGTTTGATACCCTGTATGCTGAGGGCCAGCGACGATACGTTGAGAGTTTATCAAGTTATGCGCGGCAATTTTTAGGGGTTATGGATAAGCCTGATGTTGATAGCATCGAGGGGTTAAGTCCTGCCATCGCTATAGAACAAAAAGCGCTCATGAAAAATCCGCGTAGCACCGTAGGGACTACGACTGAAATTTACGACTATTTGCGTATGCTCTACGCGCACTGTGGCGAAGTTTTTTGCCCTGAGTGTGGCATGCGCGTTAAAGCTCAGACCATGCAAGACATGATGGAGCACTGCAAGGCAATAAAAACATCTGACTTTATGGTTGCAGCGCCCGTGATTGTGCGCAAAAAAGGTTCACATGAAGAAATTTTTAAGCGCTTTATCAAAGAAGGTCTTTATCAATTTATTGTTGATGGTGTTTCTGTATACGCCGAACATGGTGTTCCAAAGCTTAATAAAAATACGTTTCATACTATTCAAGTGGTCGTTGACGTTTTGAGTTGTGCAGATGGTGAACTTTTAGAAAATGCCATAACGCGTGCGCATGCCATTGGCGAGGGCGTGATCGAAATTTTAACAATAGACGCTGACGGTGCAATTGCGTCACGCGAGCAACTATCTATGCATCAAGCCTGCCGTGATTGTGGTATATCGTTTGAGACATTAGATCCACGATTTTTCTCGTTTAATGCACCTCTTGGAGCATGCGAGTGTTGTGGCGGTCTTGGTGATGAGTATCGCTTTGATCCGGCGCTTGTTGTGCCTGATCACTCAAAGGCTGTTGCAGAAGGTGCAATAAAAGGCTTACGCGCTGCTCTTGGAGAGTCTTTCCGGATAGAGCGCGTTGCTGAGTTTATGCGTGTTATTGGCGCATCAACACTGGTTCCGTTTAAAAATTTAAGTGCAGCTGTGCAACAGGCTATTTTGTATGGGCCGTCAGAAGAATTTATTACTGAAGTACTAAAAAACAAGAAACATGTAGCTGTGGATGAAGACGCTCTGCGTGTGTATGAGGGTGTTATTCCACTGCTACAGCGTTTGCATAAACAAGCTGATTCTGAGTGGCGTAAACGTGATTTTGCCTCGTACATGTGCGTACAGCAATGTGAGAGCTGTCAGGGTAAAAGATTATCTAAAAAAGCACGTTCAGTTAAAATTCAAGGCCGTTCCATTATCGACGTGACTGAGCAATCGATCGGTGATCTTGTTGAGTGGTTCGCAACGTTATCGTTTGGCGTACAAAAACAGGCTGTCGCAGTTCCTCTGATTCGTGAAATCAGTGCGCGACTTAATTTCTTGAATGCCGTTGGGCTTGGATATATCGATGTCGCTCGCCGTATGGAAACGCTTTCTGGTGGTGAAGCTCAGCGTGTGCAGCTTGCGACACAAATTGGATCAGCATTGAGCGGCGTTATGTATGTGCTTGATGAACCCTCGATCGGTTTACACCAGCGCGATAACGATCGTCTGATCGGTACGCTCAAAAATTTACGTGATTTAGGTAACACCGTTATTGTGGTTGAGCATGATGAGGATACCATGCGCTCTGCAGATCAGGTTATAGATGTTGGCATTGGTGCTGGTGTTCACGGAGGTTCAATTATTGCCCAAGGGTCCGCCGCCGAGATAGAGCAGTGTCCACAAAGTTTGACGGGACAATACTTAGCCGGTTTTAAACAGGTATCTAATAGAAAACGCATTGTTAGAAAGGCGAAAGCCTTTTTTACGGTGCATGGCGCGCGAGAGCATAATCTCAAAAATATTACGCTAAAAATACCCTGTGGATTATTTAACGTGATCACGGGTGTTTCTGGATCGGGTAAATCAACGCTCGTAAACGATATAATTGCGCGAGGCATTGCAGCGCAGTTGTATGGATCAAAAGAACGAGTGGGTGTACATGATAGTATAGAACATTCATTTGAGCAGATTGTGATTGTTGATCAAAGTCCTATTGGACGTACTCCACGATCAAATCCTGCAACGTATGTGAAAATTTTTGATGATATTCGTAAGCTGTTTGCAGGAACACGCGAGGCCCACATTCGTGGCTACAAGGAAGGTCGTTTTTCATTTAACGTTTCTGGCGGTCGCTGCGAAGCTTGTGAGGGTGATGGTGTCATACGCACCGTTATGCATTTTTTGCCTGATGTGTATGTAACTTGTGAGTCGTGTTGCGGTAGAAGATACAATGCTGAGACTCTTGAAATTTTGTACAAAGATAAAAATATTTATCAGGTGCTCGACATGACGGTAGATGAAGCCTTAGAATTTTTTGCTGCGGTTCCATCGTTGTATCGTAAACTTACTACACTCAAGGCCGTTGGTCTTGGCTATGTTAAACTGGGTCAAAGTGCTACAACGTTGTCTGGTGGCGAAGCTCAAAGAATTAAATTGAGTCGCGAGCTTGCAAAAAAATCTACTGAAAAAACGTTGTATGTGCTTGATGAACCGACGACTGGATTGCATTTTGATGATATTTCTCGTTTACTCAAAACGATCGATGCGCTCGTCGATAAGGGTGCAACATGCCTGGTAATTGAGCATAATCTTGATGTGATAGCTCATGCTGATCATATTATTGACTTAGGCCCTGAAGGCGGCAAAGCTGGCGGTAATGTGGTCATAATCGGTACACCGCGTGAAGTTTCCGCATGCAAAGACAGTCAAACGGGCATCTATTTGAAAAAATTTTTTGATAAGAAAAAACATATTTTATAAATGGCAGATTCAACAGCGAAGTGCA
Organism: candidate division TM6 bacterium GW2011_GWE2_41_16; assembly: GCA_000996695.1. Lineage (GTDB taxonomy): Bacteria > Babelota > Babeliae > Babelales > Babelaceae > GWE2-41-16. The sequence continues at coordinate 31,285 of LCAT01000018.1, forward strand.
TCACTTGGAAATTGACCAGTGAGGCGAAGAAATTCTTCGTTTGGGGTTAAATAATTCAAAGTTTTTCGAGGTCGAT
>LCAT01000019.1 GCA_000996695.1 candidate division TM6 bacterium GW2011_GWE2_41_16
ATGAAATATTTACTAAAAATCCTGCTGTAAGCCTTATCGATAGTAATGGTGGAACGGCATTAATGTATGCACTTGATCATAGTAATTTTTATATGGCTGAGAAGTTGCTCGAAAAAGGTGCTGATGGTCGTGGTGTATTTAATGATACAAAAATGACCTCTTTAATGTTAGCAGTTGAAAAATGTGATTTAGATTCGGTTACATTACTTCTGCAACGTGATCATACGCAAAAAGATGCAAAAAACGCTGAAGAAAAAACAGCTCTTGATTTAGCGTGTGAACAGTATTTGTTACAAAATGAAGATGAATTTGGTTGTCATTATGATCAAAAAACGCATGATACATGCACAAAGATCATTGAACTTTTAGGTGGCACTGTCCCTTCTGCCACACCAGAAGTACCGGGAGAAGTGCCAATGGTTACTGAACCCAAACCAGTGCCGCCGATTAATGTATTGCCAGTACTGCCAATAGTGGCGCCGCATGTGCCAAAACCAGAAGAAATTAAAGTACCCGATCAAACGCATAATACGGTGCAAAAACCAGTTAAGCAGCCGTCAGTTGTTAATGAGAAAAAACAACCAATTTCGTTTAAAAACACTTTTAAAAAAGTTTTCAAAAAATGGGCATTACCAGGGCTTGTGACCATTTATTTTTGCAGCACTTGCATTGACCGATTGTCTCAAAACTCGATATATACCAACGTGGCTTGGGTACCAACCGCGTCGTCAAGAAATTATGGCAGCCGCCCAAGTGACATGTTAATCACTTGGAGGCACTCTCAAACTGATTTACGTTTTTATGTAATCCAGAGGCACTATCAGTAATCACTGATGTGCAGAGCTCAATGGACTTCGCTATAAAGTTTAAACAACACACATTTTTTTCAAAGATTACCAACCCCCTCGAGTGAAAAAACTCGGGGGTTTTTAATTGTTTTTATTTTTGCTCGATCAAATCATAAAATTCAAATATAAAATTATTTTATAATAAAACTGTTGCTTTTACGATCTTTTTTTTGATATCGTGATAAATAATGGTTTAAAAAAATAGATTTTTAATAGGGAGGTTTTTATGAAAAAATTATCATTACTATTGCTTGTTGCAGTGCTTACTACTGCAGGTGTGATGTCTGCGATGTCAGGTCAAAAGACGGAGCGTGATGTACAAAAGGGTCAGTTGCCTAAGGGAGCTGGACTTGAAAATACCGGTTTCGGATCATTTATTGTATACGCCGGTGGCCGTCGTGAGCCGTTGTCACGATCTCAATATGATGACATGTTAGCTCAGATCTCAAAGAGTGGTCGTATGGTGCAGGAACAGACCGCTACGGGTTTTGTTATTAGAGAGTTAACGCCGGTTGAATTTCAAGCAGAGCAAGACATAAAGGCGGGGCGATTACCTAAAGGGTATCGAGTTGAGCAAACCTCTACAGGCGTTGCGCTTGTGATACCTCAGGGTTTTAACTTGCATATAGATGTTGATCTTGCCGATATTTTAACGGGCAAAAAACAGCTTCCTCAAGGTGCTCGTATTAAACAAACAAGTACGGGTTGGGTGGTTGTATATCCCAAAGGTCCAAAAATTGATGGAAAAAATAAGTAAAAAAAATGTGAGCACAGCCAATGGGGCTTGTGCGGTTTATGTCTCAATATAAAAGGAGGTTCTTATGAAAAATTCTGCTGATGCTGCTGCCCGCGGAATGATTGATCCCGACATGACGGTTGGTATGTCTTCTGAAAATAAGGCGAAGCCGTGGTTCTTGCCAGGTAATGTGAGCCCTGAAGAAGTGAAGAAATTTGAAGACGGCCTGGAGAAGATTGAGAAGAAAATGCAGAGCCGTATGGATGCGCATAAAAAACGTTTTGAGAAAAAAATGGCAGAGGTAACGCGTTTGCTCAACTTGAGTAAAGAGACGGCTAAAAAAGTTGCAGAAAAACCTGAGTTGAAAGCTTTTGCAGAAGAGATGACTGTATTCTTTGAAGCAAAAAAAGCTAAGATGGAAAAAAATAAAGCTCGCTGGGAACAGTTGAAAGAAAAATGGGAGCAAAAAAAGGCTGACTGGATACAAAAGCATGAAGATATGATGGCAATGGATGATGTAACTGAAATGAAACAGTAAATTGCTGTTTAACTAAAGAAGAAGCCGGTTGGATAATTTTATGTGTCCAACCGGCTTCTTCTTTTTAATGAGAAAATTTAGGCCAGTTTAAGCTGCTCAAGCAGCGCTGCGGTTGTTGCATCTTTACCCAAAAAATCTTTAATGAGACACTCAGGTGGCACGCTTCCGCCTTTGCTTAAAATTTTATTTTTGAACTCAGTACCACCATCAGGGGTAAGGAGCCCGCCCTGTTTGATTTTATGGTGAAGCTCAAGTGCAAATACCAGTGACCAAAGATAGCTATAGTACTTTGAGCCATAACCGAAAAGATGCCCAAAGGCAGCTTCAAAATGGGTTTGATCTTCTGTTGCAATGTGCCGCATAATTGGATCGCGTAATGTTTGCCAAAGGCTATGAATATCACCAATATTTTCTCCTCCCAACGCAAGGTCAAACAGCGCTAAAAAGCTTTGCCTCTGGATGAATGCTGCGAATCCGAATTTTTCTGATTTTTGAATTTTTTTAATAACTTCATCGCTGAGTGATTCTCCGGTGAGGTAATGGCATCCAATTTTTTTAAGAATATCTGTGTCATACGCCCATTGCTCAAATGTTTGGGACGGGGTTTCGACAAAATCTCGTAATACGCTGGTACCAGAAAACACTGCCAGCTCAGTGCACCCTAACAATGAGTGCATTGCATGCCCAAGTTCGTGAAAGATAGTTTCAACATCGTCGAATCGAAGAAGTGATGGTTTTTGCTGCGTTGCAACCGGGAAGTTTGTCACGATAACAACAACACTCTCTGGGTTGCGGTGCGTGCATGAGCTCACGGCAAGTTGAGCAGCATGAGAAAATTTATTTTTGCGGGGGTACAGGTCGAGAATAAGTAGACCGATACATGCGTGATTGTTGTATACCTCAAAGGTTTTAACATCTTTATGTATCAAACCGTCTATATTGACTGGTTTAAACTCAATGCCCAAAAAGTTTTGATACAGCTCAAGTATCGCTGGTACGGTAGTTTCGGTAGGGAAATACTCCGCAAGTTTTTCTTGATCGATATCAAAGTGTGTTTTTTTGTAATTATTGTCTATGAAGCCAACATCCCATGGCTTGATCTTGTTACCATCGCTCAATGTTATACCGACAGGTAGCTTTTCTATCAATAACGCATGATCTCGTGCATATGCACTCTCGCTTTGCTCTCTGAGATGTTTCAAGAATTGTTGTACGCGCTCAGGCGTGGCAGCCATTTGTGAGCACAGTGCAAGATGGGCATAATCGACAAATCCGAGCTTATGTGCAAGTTCAAGTCTTTTTTGTACCAGTTCGTTTAGTACGAGACTGTTTGCTGGGTATGCTCGGTTATTATAGGCGTAGTACAGTTTTTTGCGGGTACTCTCGACGGTACAATTTTCCATAATTTGCGAGTAGATTGCTCGCGTGCATGGGACAACTACGAGCGTATCATGGTGCTCGAGACTGTTGATGCAGTCACTATCGACACCTGCGAGTTCATCACTGGTTATTTCGATGGTACTTGCGTCATCATTGATATTACGGTCAAACGTGAGCCCAAGTTCTGAGATCTTTTTTTGTAATTTTTTTACTTCTTCAAGTTGCTCGTCAGGTAGATCAAGGCCCTGACGCTTGAAGTCGTTGAGTAATCCTTGTACAAAGTACGATTGTTCAAATGTGAGATCATTGGCAGGCGTGTATTCTTTGATCGCATTATAAATTTGTTTATTACCTTCGAGTTCTTCTATGGCAAAATCGTTAAATTTGAGTTGCGAGGCCTGAGCTGCATTGCGTATTGCTTCATCCGGGTGTGTCGCGACCAAAAGCTCCAAGGTTGCACCAAGTTGTTGAAGGTGCTCAAAAACGATATCGAATGCTCGCGCGGTATTCTCGAATGTGCGCTCGTGGCTGGGTAGAGCTTTGAGTTTTGCAAGCTGAGCTTGAGCTTGTGCAAGTGTGCTTTGTGCGTGCTGCTCGATTTCCTGACTTGTGCTATTACGTAAAAGCGTGAGATCGTAAGCGCGTACGCTTATGGAGCAGAGACAGTAGGTTATAGCTAAACATATTTTGAGCTTCACAGGTTCTCCCTTGTTTTTTGTGGTATTGTGGCTGATTCAAGGAGAAGCGTAACACAAAAAAGAGAGAAGGAGGATATTTGAACAACCTCCTTCTACAAGTATGTATGCGCGAATTTTTAGTTTTTTTGTGCGGTGCGCCAGAAAAAGTGGCCGACACGGGATAACAACGATGGCGTTTTTACCGATGTGGTACTGCTCGAAGGTGTTTCTACAGGTTTTAACTTTTCTTCTTTATGCTGTTTTTTTAATTGTCCTCGTGTTAATCCTTGTTTGCTATTTTGATATCGACTGCGACGTGTAGATGGTTTTCTTGCTGCAGTTTCTGTGAATGCTTGTGGTGCTGCTGTAGCTTTTACCTGTTGCGTGTTTTTTGTTGTAGCGTTTAATACAGTTGCCGGTGTATTCGCTGAACTTGCTGAAAGAGGGGTAGATTTTACGGTTGACATGTCTGATATAGAAACACTACGAGTTATTTGTGGCGCTGCTTTTACCGATGCTTGACTTACCGAAGTTGTTGTAATTGCTAAGGGTGCTTTTTTAGATATAAAAGGAGCAGTCTTTTTTGGTAAATTTGGTATTGCTGTAGGTTCTTGGTTTGTACTACTTGATGTGCTTTGAGATGTAGGTTTTTGTGTGAAACCATATTGCATAGGTTTTGTTGGTATTTTTATATTAAGAGGTAGATCTTTTACACCAGCCGTGGTCATAGTCGTTGCCTGCCCGCCGAAGCCCCATGGCGAGAATAAGTATGATTGTCTGGGCTGCAAGCTTGGCGTAGGCTGGGTTGTTGTATTTGAGACCATAGTTGGTATTGTAGTGGTCGGTGATGATGTTGTTATACGCGATGGTTTAACTGGTGCGCTGGAGCTCGAAGAAGTCGTTGAAGATGTATTTGATACCGCCGAAGTGGTTGTGGTGGAGGTTAGCGCTGTAACGGTTGTAGTAGTAATGCTTGGTGTAGTTGTCGTTGTTGGCGCCGATGTTGTGCCTACAGATTCTACTGTTGTTGCAGATGAATTAGGTCGCGTAGCAGCTACTGACATTGATGGTGCACTGGAGCTCGAAAAAGCCACTGCTGGTGCTGCAGCCGGTGGTATTGGTAATTCAGTAGATGTGCTAGATCCCGAAGAAGTTGGAAAGCGACTGAGTGTTTCAGCTACTTGTTCTGCTATTATTTCTTCATCTGTTTTAGCTGGTTGTAAATTAATTGATTTTGAGTGGTGCTTTGCCTTGTATTTGTTGTATCCCCATTTCGCGGTAATCGTCGCAAGCATCGCTGCATCAATGATGAGGGTAATGTTTTTATATCCCGCACGAATACCCAAAGCGTTAAGCGCTGTAACGCTCAAAATGAGTTTAATCGGATGATTTTTTGTAATGTGCGGAAGGTTTGTTTTTGCAAATTTTTTTGCCGGAAAATTCCCTATGCGCGAAAAAATATTTTTTTTCTGCTCAACATTCATGGCGCGGGTTGCGGGTGTGATCGCAAAAGCGAAAGTTACACCGGAAAGAAGTATTCGTTTCATCATAATGAGAGCCCTTTGAGTTTTTTTATTATTATTTGTAATACAATACTTTGATACATGTTACTGTTTTAAGTGTACATTTTTGCGATTGGACTTCAATATTTTTGTATAAAACAAGCAATAACTTTCAATTTGAATTATTGTGTATATGATTTTGGTTCATGGACTATTCACAAAAAAGATTGAGGTTGTGCGCTTTTATGGTGGGGTCTTAAAATGAGGCATTCCTTCTTTGTAATATATCTGTAGTAGTTATGGCAAATGCCATTGTGGCCCGCGCAGATAATTTTCATGCGTATGTGAATAAACCGTGTTATTTGATGTCATTAATATACAGAACTTAGTTGGCTCCGCTATAAACTAACTTTTTTAAAAGAAGGTGCTGCAATGGATCTCTTGTTACTTCAGGCGATTATTCGCCCCATATTCGGTACGTTCGAAATCGAGGAGTTCAAAAAATTTTTGCGCATGGGCCTGGTGTTTACTTCTATCCTGGGCGTGTACTGGACGATTCGTCTGCTCAAAGACGTCGTACTTGCCACGCTTGTGGGTGCACATCATATTCCCTATGCAAAAACCGCGTCCCTTTTTTTTATCGTACTATTTTTGGTGGTATACAATCGATTACTCAACCTCTACTCGCGGGAAAAGGTTTTTTATCTGATCATTTCCTTTTACACCTTTGTTTTTGTGGTGGTTGCGTGTCTTTTGCTGTTGTTTGAGTATGTTCCGCATAGTCAGGGTTTTGGGTGGTGGTGCTCACTGGCGTTTGGGTATAGCAACTATGTGTTGACCGAGTCCTTTGGCTCGATCGTGGTTGCCCTGTTTTGGGCGATCGCATCGGATACGACCTATCCTGAATCAGCAAAAAAAGGCTTTTATTTAGTTACGGCATTAGGCCAGTTTGGTGGCATCGTGTTACCCGCTCTGCTTACGCGCTTGCCCGGTTGGTTTCACTTTGAGTCAACTGCGGTGACCTTTTTTGCAGTGATTCCTTTTTCATTTTTAGTGCTCTGGTCCATGCGTTTGTTTTTTACCAAAACGCCTCAGGCGCTTATGCAGACCTTTACCGGATCGTGCGAAGTGACGGTCAAGCAGCATGACGAAGCGGGCTTTTTTGAAGGGCTCAAGCTTATTGTTACGCGCTATTATTTACTCGGTATTTTTATATTGATCATGTCGTTTGAAGCGATTGTGTCAGTTTTTGACTTTAACTTTAAAGTGCTTGCAGCGCAAACATACGGTGGCCCGGCATTGGGAGTATACCTAGCTAACTATGGTGGTGTTGTGAACACCATTGCCTTATTGTGCTTGTTGCTGGGTATCAGTAATATTACCCGTGTGTTAGGGGTGAGTGTTGCGCTTATTTTGGTGCCTATTATCATGGGTGGCGCTTTAATTGGCTTTATATCGTTGCACTCGCTTACGTTTTTGTTTTGGCTGATGTCTGGCGCAAAAGCGGTTAACTATGCATTGAACGGTCCGGCCATAAAGCAGCTGTATATTCCTACCAGTGAGGCCGCACGATTTAAGGCTCAATCGTGGATTGAGGGCTTTGGATCGCGCTCGGGTAAAGGGATTGGTCAAATAGTTAATGGATCACTTGCGCCGTTGCAACGGATGTTTGGTGTAATAGCGGGTAAAATGCGATACATGGGTATTAGCGCAATCTTTGGTTTTTCGCTCGTGGCCCTGTGGACTGTTGCAGCATTTTTAGTAGGTAAACGGTATAATCATGCCGTGAAAGATAAAAAACTTGTTTGTTAAACCGTATGTTTACTGTTTGGGGTTGTTGTCGCTATGAATAAGAGAGTATTTATTTTGAGTATTTGTTGTGTGATGGACTGTGTTACATACGCCATGGAGTACAAACAAAATGACACGCCACAAAGTCCATGTTCAAATGGTATAAACAAGCAAACGAGGGCCAGTCTTTTTGCCTTGTCTCGGTTGCATAATAATGCATTGCTTACGCCGCAGGAGATGGATGCGCATGATTTTTTTAGTGCGGTGTTCAATGGTGAAATCGGCACCGTTCAAAATTGTGTTGAGAGTAAAGGCGTACCGGTAAACGGTATGCCACCAAAATGTTTACTGGACTATCAAATTAATGCAGCTCCTGCGCTTATGCTTGCCCTCCGTCAAGGGCATGTTGTTATTGCAGATTATCTTCTTAAGCATGGTGCCGATGCCAAAATTTTAAGCGAGCAAGATGGAACAACCGTGCATGCACTTATTCGTGGATGTTTGGTCAAAGTTGAGAACAACGGACTTACCACGGAAAATTTGTTGCCCTATTTGAAGGTGCTCAAAAAGCTGATTAAGGGTGGCGCTGATCCGAATTTGAGGGTACCCGCTTATCCAAGTCCATTGGAAATTCTTTCGCTCGAAGTTGTTCCTCATTTGAATAATCTTGATATCAAGTTTGCATACGAAGAAGTATGTGACTTTCTTACATGCTTTTTACGCAAGTATGGTGCAAAATAGTTTTTTTTTAGGTATGTGGTTTTTTAAAAATGAGCATATTTGCATTATTTTTAAAAAAGTTTAAACTGATACTTTTCTTCTTTTAAAAGTGAGGTTTGGTCGCTTGCGACTGGATTTTTTTTTTTACAAAGAGGTGTCTTATGTTTCTTTCTATTTTTCAAACTATTCTACGACCCATATTCGGTACGTTCGAGCGTGAAGAGTTTAAAAAATTCTTGCGCATGGGACTGATTTTTATATCAATTATCGGTACGTACTGGACGTTGCGTGTGCTCAAAAAAATTCTTTTTATCAAAATTGTTGGTGCAACGAATGAGCCGTATGCAAAAATAGTCTCAATAGGCTTTTTGCTAATTTTGCTCATATTTTACAATAAGCTTCTCGATCGATTCCCTCGAGAAAAAGTTTTTTATGCCATATTGTCGTTTTATGGTAGTGCCTTTTTGGTGCTTAGCGCTGTGCTCCTTTTTGTGCAAGCAGCACCTGAAGTTATAGCTATGAGAACCGGTTTGGCATGGGTAGGCACTCAAGCGGTCGGATACGGGTACTATGTTCTTACCGAGAGTTTTGGGTCTTTAGTGGTAGCTCTTTTTTGGGCTATAGCATCTGATACCACGCGACCTGAATCGGCAAAAAATGGATTTTATTTTGTAACGGCCATTGGTCAAATGGGCGCCGTTTTTGGTCCGCTGTTTTTAACAAAGTTGCCACGATTATTCGGTTTTTCGACAGATGCAATCACTCTTTTTATTGCGGCGTTATGTTGTTTTGCCGCGCCATATTTTATGTATATATTTTTAAGCAAAACGCCCAAAAATTTGCTTGAGTCATACCATGGGCACGACCACAAAGATGATGAAGTTGAACCCGGTTTTTTTGAAGGGCTCAAACTTATTTTTAGTAAAACATATCTTTTGGGTATGTTCAGTGTGATCATGATTTTTGAAATCATTGTTACCATTTTTGATTTTAATTTTGGTGTGCTTGCCGGTGCAACATATTCGGGTCATGCTTTGAGCGAATATATGGGGGCTTACGGTTCATATGTTAACATTGTTGCATTAGTTTCGCTTTTACTTGGTATAGGTAACATAACTCGCTTTTTAGGGATAAGCGTTGCGCTTATTCTTATGCCCATTATTATTGGCTGCGCTTTATTTGGGTTTATTTCTTTTAATAGTTTAACGTTCCTTTTTTGGTTGATGGTGGGCTCAAAAGCAATTAACTATGCTCTCAATGGGCCAGCCATGAAGCAATTGTATATTCCAACGAGCAAAGACGCTCGATTTAAAGCTCAAGCATGGATTGAAACATTTGGATCGCGTGCTGCAAAAGGTACGGGATCGGCATTTAATGCAACTCTTAAACCTCTGCAAGCAGCGCTTGGAATGGTTATGGGTCGTGCACGATACATGCTTATGGTAGGTTGGATCGGTTTTTCTTTGGTAGGATGCTGGATGTTAATAGCATTTTATTTAGGTAAAACATATAACCGTGCCATTAAAGACAAATCATTGGTCTGTTAATATTTTTTGTTGTGATAGCAAATCGTGCAGAGAAAGCCTCTGCACGATTTGCTATTTTTATTTTTGTGTTACAAAACTTTAACGAGTTGATCATAGACATCATTTAAATCGCGCGTAATCAAGCGAGTGTTGCTCGTGATGGGTAAAAAGTTTGTGTCGCCCTTATACCGCGGAACGATGTGTACGTGTACGTGATCAGGTATACTACCACCTGCTGCCCCGTCTCCGAGATTTATGCCAATGTTTATGCCGTCACAATTCAGAGTTGTGTACAGAATTTTTGTCATGCTGTTCACAAGTTTAAACATCTCAGCTCGTGCGGGTATACCCAGAGCATCAAGGTCGCCTGTGTGCATGTACGGAACAACTAAAAGATGTCCTGTGTTGTAAGGGTGCAGGTTGAGTAGTACTGCGCAGTGTTCATAGCGCTTAAGAATAAAATTTTCACGATCATTTGATTGTTCAAACATGTTGCAAAACGGGCAGCCTTCAATTTTATTGGTATAGCCACGGCTATCTGGCACGCTACACCCATTTTTTGAAAAGTCTTGTTTTTCCGCACTTTTTTCGTGTGTATGTGTGTATATCTGTGTGCTCTCCGCTATAGCTTTTTTGTCGTAGTATTTACTGCGCCAGGGCATGTACAGATGTTTCCAGAACATATTTTCACCACTTATTTTTTAATCGCAATACATTCGATTTCAACACGACCATTTTTAGGTAACGCGGCAACCTCGATAGTTGAGCGTGCAGGGTACGGCTGGCTGAAATATGTTGAGTAAATTTCGTTCATGGCTGCAAAGTCGTACATATTTTTGAGAAACACGGTTGTTTTGACTACGTCTGCGAGCGTGAGCCCAGTTGCAGCCATGATTTCTTGCATGTTGCGCAATGCTTGATGCGTTTGATCTTCTACGCTATCGCCTGCAAGCGCATTGATTGTTGGATCGATACCCAGTTGGCCTGAGCAGTATACGGTATGTTCTGTTTCGATAGCCTGCGAATAAGGTCCAATTGCAGCTGGCGCTGTTGGTGATGTTACTTGTTTTTTCATTAATGGTCCTTTGGTGGTTATACTAAAAAAAATGGCAAATTTTTTTGCACACGGTGCTATAACGAAAAAAAGTATAGCGTTGTTTGCTAAGATATGTATATTCGAGCGTATGAATAATGTGAATTGCTCACATATATGGCAAAAGCCATTATGGCCCGCTCAAACATGCTTTCTGTTTATATTATTAAATCACACTATTCATGATCACGAATGAGCAAAGCTCCAGATGAAAATAAGTATGTATCGTCTGGGCCGTAGGCTTAATGGACTTCGCTATATAGTGGACATATTGGCGCGCGTCAGAGGTGGCGAACTCTACATTTTTGGTAAAGGAATATATATGTCATGTTGTGGACAAAACGGCTGTAGTGAAACAGCCTGCGGTGTATCAAAGAACCTTTTTGATATTTTTGTTGACCCCAAAACCGGGCACAAGCTTATTGCTGTTGATCAAGCCGGTGGTTGTTGTGGTTCGCGTGCAGCTTTGATTAATGATCAAACCGGCACAGGCTATCCTATTGTATCGGGCATAGCATGCTTTCTTAAAGAGGGCGATATTTCTGGACGCAATGCGCGGTATCAGGGTTTGTATGATGGCTTCGCCTTTTGGTATGACTTGGCACAATGGTTTGGTGAAAAGTTTTGGGTTAATAAAACTGATGATCTGCTCGTTCAGCGTATCAAAGATTTAAACATTACATCTGGCGAGCGTGTGCTTGAGATCTCTGTCGGCACGGGCGAGCAACTCAAAAAAATGCCGCAGGGGATTGAGTTTTATGGTGTCGATATTTCGATGGGCATGCTTGAGCGTTGTTTGCGCAAACGCAGAAAGTGTAACTTTCCGATCACGCTTGCCTGGGCAAAGGCTGAAGAATTGCCCTTTGCAGACAACAGTTTTGATGTGATCTTGCACGTGGGCGGTATTAATTTTTTCACCGATAAAGCAAAAGCGCTGAGCGAAATGGCGCGTGTTGCTAAGCCGGGCGCGCGGTTTGTGATTGCTGATGAAACGGAGAAGCTTGCCAAAGAGGGCGAAACTACTATGTTTGCAAAACAGTTTTTTGTGGATCGTGATGAAGAGATTGTGCCGCCGGTAGACCTTTTGCCAGACACTCTTGAAGACGTAAAACTTGAGCATCGGACTGATGGGTCGCTCTACATTATCACCGCACATAAGAGGGGATAAGATAAGGGCTCTTCCAGCCTACGCACAAGGCTTCGGCGGACAGGGCCCTTTGACCCGCGAGGCCATAGTCCGCAACGTTAAGGACTATGGGACCCTCGACCCGGTGACAATAGACAATATATACCGAATTAAGGATATACGGGTGTATATCCTTAATTCGGTATAGTGCAAAATGGGCGCTGATAAAAAATACGAGGTTTTTTTTATGAAAAAAATAAAAAGTGATATTTTAGAGTTGCCCAATATGGGCCAGGTAACCGCACGTAAATTGGCATTGATTGGTATAACAACAAAACAGCAGTTTTTGGATTCCGATCCATACGCGCTGTTTGCGCAACTTCTAGAAAAAGTTGATCCAACTTTATGTCGCTGTGCGCTTGGTGGAATTATCGGTGCGCATGAGGGCAAAAAGTGGAACGAAGTGCGTGCGCGAGCTGCAGAAGAGTTTATCAAACGATTCCCCAAACAGGCGGACGCTTTTGGGTTTAGTAAAAAGAAGTGGTAAATATTTTTGAGGGAGTGGGAGATATGAATATTTTTTTTTGTGCTCTGAGTCTCAGCGTTTGCATGGTGCCAGTATACTTTTATGCTATGGAGCGTGATGAGCACAAAGTTATTGAATTTCATTTTCCCTCACTTGGCCAAGCCCAGCGTAATATGCAGGTTCCTTTTCATGTGCAACATTTAAAAGAAAAAATAGAGACTCTTTTATTAGGCTTTCCTGAAGGAGTCTTGCATCGAGATGAGCACGAAAACACGCTTTTACATACTCTTATGCAGAGTAAATCTATTGCTTTGAATGTTTTATATGTGTGTGTATTTGAATTTAAAGTTGGTTTAAACGCTGTGAATCGTGACGGTTTTACACCACTTATGCTTCTTGCAGATCGCGAAGAGTTGCCTAATCGTTACGAGATGCTCGTGTTACTTCTTTCTGCAGGTGCCAATCCTCTTATTGAGCGTCGTTTTGATCGTGAAATTATGACAGCAAGAGGCCGATTTGAGCTTTTTCTTGGAAATCGTTGGCGTGAATGTGAGCTATTACTGCAACAAGCCGAGCGTGTATGGAGACAACATCAACATAATCCTGCAGAAATTGAGCACTTCAAAGACGATTTAAAGCAATTGATCCATCGTTCAGATTTTTGGCCTGATGCAAGCATTTAAAGCAAATATTGCGTTTTGTATACCCGTTTTAGTATCGTCAACAGCAGGTGCTTTTTTGTTTGGTACGAGTAACGAGGAGTCAAGGGGTATGAAACGTTTTGTGTGTATGGCCTTACTATGTTTTATTGGCGTGCCTGTATGTGCGGAAAAAAATAAGGTCGAGTGGTCTTTTTTGATTTATATGAACATGGACCCCGAGCTTAATCATTGGCTTGTTAAAAACATTAACGATATGGCTGCGGCGTGTCCGGGTACAGGCAAAATCAATATTCTTTTGCAAACGCATTCGGATAAGGGGTATGCATGGCGCTATGTGATAAAACATAACTCCATAAAGCCCAAAGGTATGATCGAGGTTAATCCGCTTGATCAAAAAGAATCACTCGTGCAAGCGATGGCATGGATGGTTAAAAAGGCTCCGGCTGAGCACTATGCGGTAATTATTTCGGATCATGGTGCTGGCATTTTGAGTCCTCGCCTGATAGAAAAACAATCGATGGTTAGTGAATTTGCTTTTGAAGATGATGGTGCAGTGCTTGCCTGCCAGACGGGTAGTTGTTCAATAAACAAACGGTTGTCATTTGATAAGCATAATCTATACCATCGAGCTCTTTTGCTTGATATGGCTAACAAAACGTACATGTCGCAAGAGCAATTAACCGAAGCGATGGCGCAGATACACACTTCTGTACTGCAAGGTGAAAAGCTGGATTTGTTGGGTACTGATTGTTGCAAAATGGCGATGCTTGAGGTTATGTATCCATTACGCGAGCATGTGAAGTTTTTCATTGGCGCAGAAAATTGTGAGCTTATGGATGGCTGGAATTATACAGACTTTTTTAATCAGTTTCAAAACGAAAGCGTTTCACCAAAAGATGCAGCAAAGGCAATTATAAGCACGTATCACGAATATTATTCGTTGCATACCCAAGAGAACACCTTTACTCAATCTGCAACGGATTTGAGCGTTGTAGGTATTTTGGCTGAAAACGTTGATTTAGTCGCAAAGCAGTGTCTCTTTTTCTTGAAAGAAAACCCGGTAATTTTTAAAGATATGCTTCTTAAAGCTCACAACAAAAGCCCTCGCATGTGCGATTCGCCGTATTACACCGACCTGCATTCTGTGTACAACGCACTGCTTGATGAGCTTGCAATTAACGCTCCTCTTATTGTCCCAAGCTGTGATGTAATGGCTTTAAAAATGCTGCTCATGCAGGGCAAGGAGCTTATTGAGCAAGCGGTCATTGCAAACTCAACAGGAACTAGTTTTACTGATGCCCACGGTATTTCTATTTATTTTCCGTTCCATCATATTGACTCATCGTATGTGCCATCTGAATTTGCTATCCACAATGCATGGCTTGAGCTGTTAAGAAACATGGTTGATGCATAGTAAGAATCATTAAGGGCTTTGCCCTTACACCCACAAGCTCCCAGAGCTCCATAATGACTGTAAGTACATGTCATTTGGGCCGCAAGGCTTGACCTGGTTACAAATAATACATGTTTCATGGCATTAATCTGGTGGCAGTAAATTTGCAAGTGCGCAGCTTGAAGTGTGAGAAGATATCAAAACGGTACAAACCGTTTTGATATCTTCTCGCTTACTAACGGCAAGAGCCGTTTAAGATTTTGGCATAGATTACTACTTAGGTCATGGGTCAAGGGCGAATGCCCTTGTGGGTCCGGGTGAAACCCGCATTATTGAATTAACTCTTCCCACTCTTTTGTTAATGTACGGATCTCTTGCTCGGCTTGTTTTATTTTTTCACACAGTGTTGCAAAATGTTGGTCGTGAAACTCGGTGCTCTCAAGCTTTTTAACAAGCGTTGCATGCTCGCGCTCTTTTTTTTCGATTGCCTGTTCAAGTTTTTTCGATGACTCAGCCATTACGGGATCAACCGTTCGAATTTCTTTAACCGTCGATTTTTGTTTGTTATCTATGCGGGTAGGTGCAACAGTGTTCGTACTTTCTGTCGCAGTATGATTACTTAAAGCCTTTTGGCTTTTGTATGACTCATAATTACCCTGGTACAAAATAGAACCCGTTTGTGAGAGCTCGAGCGTTTTGGTTGCAAGCCCGTTCAAAAAATCGTAATCGTGTGAAACGAACAATATGGTGCCCGGATAGTTTTTCAGCACCTGTAAGAGTGACTCCTGAGCAAAAATATCGAGGTGGTTTGTCGGTTCATCGAGGATAAGCACGTTCGCATCCTTCATGAGCATCTGTGCAAGTTTAACGCGTACCTTTTCGCCACCACTGAGCACGCCTAAAGGTTTGTCGACCGTGTCATCAGAAAAGAGTAATGCGCCAAGCAATGCGTGTACGTATTTCTCTGGTTTATTTGAGGTTGAGTTCACCGTTTCCCAAATAGTTTTTTTTGGGTTCATCGAGTCTGTCTGCTCTTGATGAAAAACGGCATAACGAACGCCATCTCGCCAATTGAATGTTCCTTGTTGAAGTTTGAGCTCATCGGTGAGTATTTTTATGAGCGTTGTTTTGCCGATACCGTTTGGTGCAAAAATGGCGAGCTTGTCTCCGCGTTCAATGGTAAATTTTACATTTTTAAACAGCGTGTTATCTCCAAACGTGTGCTCTATGTGCTGCGCGTCAAGAATTATTCGGGGCGCGTTTGGAAGTGCTGAAAATGTAAGATGAATTTCTGCATTTTGTTGAGTTGGTGCTTCGAGCATTTCTTCTGCGTCAAGTTTTTTGAGCATGGACTGTGCCATACGTGCTTTATTTGCTTTTGCCTTAAAGCGATCGATTGTGGCAACCTTTTTTGCACGTTCTTTTTGTTGTTGCTCATAGGCTTTGAGCTGTTGCTCTTGATCGATAACTTTTTGAGCGCGATAGCGGTCGTAATTGCCCTGGTACGTTTTTGTTTTAGTTTGATCAATTTCGATAATAGTGCTGCAAAGTGCGTTAAGCACATGCTTATCGTGTGACACGATAACAAAGCCAAAGGGCGCGTTTCTCAAAAATGATACGAACCACTCGCGAGTAGGCAAGTCAAGGTGGTTGGTAGGTTCGTCAAAAAGGTATAAATCAGCATCTTGTGCTAAAAGCTTGGCAAGTAAAAGCCGCATTTTCCAGCCCGTGCTGAGTGCATGTACCGGAGCGTGCATAAGTGTTTCGCTAAATCCCAATCCCGCGAGAATTTTTTTGTTACGTGCGTATACAGAGGTTTCTTCGAAATGATTTTCTGAGTTTATTTCTTCTAAGGCAGTTTGAGCAGAGTCAAAGGTTATGTGTTGGGGTAGATAGGCAATGCGTTGTTGTGCGTCTTGATGAAACGTGCCCGAGTCAGGCTTATCAAGTTTTGCCAAAATACGCAAAAGCGTGGTCTTGCCTGTACCGTTAGGTCCTACAAGCCCACAACGAGCATTTGAGGTAAGCGAAAAGGAGGCTTCATCAAAAATTGTTTGGCCGCCATGCGAGAGTGATAAATTTTTTACCGTAATCATAAGTATGCTTTAAGGTTATGTAATCGTATAACTGCTTTTTATTCAGTGTAAACCAAATCTTATGTGCTACCAATGTGACTGTTATTTTGAGGGAAGCTGATGTTTGCGTAAAAATGCATTAACCGCAGGAGCACAAGCTCCGTTCCAGGTTAATTCGCAATGATTACCATGATTTATCCAGCCTTGCAACGTAAGATCACCGCCAGTGCACATATTTTGATACTCGGCAATATCGGTATATGTATGTTTTTCAAAAGCAGCTTTGAGAGCCATTGCATTTTCTATTGGTACGCATCGATCTGGATGTGTGTACATATGCAAGATGGGAAGATTGGTAGGTATGTTGCGTAAACACGTAAGTGGTGTGGGTCCGTAAGCCCTCAGCCCCTGGATATAAAACGTGCGAA
>LCAT01000020.1 GCA_000996695.1 candidate division TM6 bacterium GW2011_GWE2_41_16
TTACATTGTTATAGATCACGGTTCCGAGCATGTTTGTCGTAGATGTTGAGTTTCCTATGTTTATGATTTTTGAACCGGCACCAGTTGCAATATTGATCAGATCGGCATTAGTTACACCAATGTTAAGTGTATCCGATGCTCCTGCCTCGGTGACATCCAGGCCACCATTAGCATAGATAGGCACCGTAGCAGCAACGGTAACAGTTCCCGGACCATTAAAAGAGCCACTCGCAAATGTTGGTGATGATGTGGAAAGAAGTGGTTGGTTTATATTCGCATCGATAGCGACAAGAGCCGATTGTACATCAGAGTTTGTACCACTCAATATGCCCGTAAAACTTGTTGTATCATCATTTATAGCAAATGCAGGGTGTGCCCCGAATTCATCAAGACCCGCGAGGGCATTGTGGTTCGGTATTACATCTGTCCGTAAGTTTGCGGTGTCAACAGTACGAAAATCAGTAAAATTACGCATGACCGCTTGCATAGGACTTTGATACGAGCTACTTGTTTGCAAAATAACACGCCCAAGAATAACTACTTCCGCAAAAGGTAGTCCTACTGCTGCAAAAGTAGACAACGTATTATTATCCAAGGCTTCATAATATGTCGCATCTTGACGTTGCCCTTGAACCGAAACGACCGGCTCTGCTATTGAGTTTGTTGCACAAATCCAATACGCAACAAAATATCCATCTGTTGCGGCCGTTTGCTGCCAAGCCCCAGCAGTAAATTGATTGTACTGTATGAGCGTGCCGGATCCCGCGTTTTTATAGGAAAACGTTGTAGCCGTATCTTTTTTCCAGCTCGTATTACCCGCTCCCTCAAGATACATCACCGGAATTTGTGCAGGAAACACAAGCGGTTGCTGAAAGAATACACCTGGCGTTACCGCGCCATTTTGTATTGAAATAACAATATCTTCGTCAGCGATTTGGCCATCCGCTACACCAACTTGTATTGCAGCAGATAAGGGTGAATCAGTATTAAGGGTATAGCCAGAAACATCGAGCCCACTGCGATATTTTGTGCCGATTGTAGTGTGCGCCCATGTATGCCAGGTTGTGTCACGTTCTGCGCCATGCCGCCCTTCACCCACGTAAAAACTTTTGCCCGTTGTGGCGTTCCAACCGACAATCGTAACAATATACCCATTCGTAAAACTCGGGAACACATTTATTGAGTCAATAAATGTCGACGAAACGGGATTATAGTTCAGATAATGTAAACCTGTAATATTTGAGATTTGATAAGTCAACGGACTTGAGAAGGAGTATTGAGTCCCCTGAAAGTATGTGTCATACGATGTAGCGGGAGCATTGGGTGCAATCGTAAAAGTACGGGTTGTATCATCAAAACTAATTATTGAATCGGTCCTATTTACAAAACCATTCAAATTTTGTGTCACCGAGGCTTCAACAACAAGAGGGTTCTGCCAGCTTAAATTTCCCGATCCGTCGTCATACAAAGCAGTGCCGGCTGCGCCCTGATCTGGTGGAAGCATCAACGCATAAGTATTTGTAAGAAGTGACGGTGCGCTCAAAAAAACGTAGTCCGATCCAGGTGATGTTTCACCGAAACGAATACCCGTTTGGTTTGCCATGATCAAATTACCGGTCATAGTATCGCCAGCTTTGAGCACGTTTAGGGATGCTGCACCAGTTACATTGCCCGTGACGTTACCGGTAAGGTCACCCGTAACATTACCCGTGACATCTCCGATTACATTTCCTATAACCGTACCAATAATGGTACCGCCACCATTTGCGGTAAATAAACCGTTTACGGTAAGATCTCCCTCAATAGTCATATCTTTTGGTATATACGTTTCCACCGGCGAACCAGCGTTCGCATAATTTGGATATCGTGGTGGCGCATACGGAATACGAGCTTGCCTTGTGTGCTGTTTTTGTATACGGGTTGCAGCAACTACCGAGCACACCGCTTTATTGTGTGTGTTATTGTGTGGAGTTGAGATTACAAAAAATGGTTGCAATAAAAAACTTATCAGCACACCGCAGCTTATATACTGCCGATGCTTTTTTGACCATTTCATAAAAATCTCCTTTAAAAAACATGCACCAAATAATCACCACAACTCAAAAATTTTTGTCATTATTTCCAAAATACAAATCATTTACTTCTAAAACACATTCATAAAACACGCAACTCACGAAAAATATCACTACGCATACTCAAAACTCTTGATATGTGCTTTGCTCTTTTGGTAGAAATCGATCGAAACAAAAATGTATGGAGCCCTACACCGCGTATGCCAAAAGGAGACCTATGACAAAAAACATCCCCCTTCGCATAAAGCTTCGGCGGACAGGTTGGTGCAGTTGTATACTTTGCGTGTTATGCACAGAAAGTATGGGTATGCAGCAGCAAACGCCTCAAACCTTACACCCCTGGCAACTTGTTGATTATCAAGAAATCAGAGAAAATAAATTACTTAGTTCTAAACCACATCTACAGATTGCGCAACTGGGAAAAAACTTCCTCGATCTTCTCAATGAAATTTGGCAAAAAGCTCCTGCAGATAAAACAATCAAATTTGACCCAGCTACTCATCCAGCGCGACAAAAAATTTTTAACATGCGCGAGCTCATCCCAGAAGATAATCCGTATACATTTTTTTACGCCCCAGAGCGTGAAAATAGACCTATCGATAAAAGTAGTAGCCCAACGATTAAGCGAACACGTGCAATCAGAAGCATAGAACCATCAGCTGAATTTGATATGCCTTTTTTACAAAAACTCTCCATCCTTGCACTTATTCAACAAAACTCACACTCACAACAATTCAATTGGAATATTGGCAAAGAGCCACAAGAAGAAGCTTTAAAAGCATATTTCACTCCAATTGAGCTTACAAAATTTAAACAATTATTTGCTCAACCAAACACAAAACCCGAGTCAAACCCATTTCAATCAATACAAGACTATGAACAGGCATATGCATTTTTAACATCTGAAGATTTACTCAGAACTTACATGCTTATTCCTAATCGATTTCCTTTATATTCACATCATTTTTTACTTATCAATACACAAAAAGATAAACCTCAAATTATTGGCGATGAACATGAGTTAAGAGATATGCTTGAGATACAAAAAGCAATTACTCCCAATAGTATGCGCATTGCATTCAACAGTAACAACAATATTGAGTCGCAAGCTGGTTCAAGCATTAATGTATTTCATTATCAACTAGCAAACATCGGCATTCATACGCATGATTTTACATTAGATGTTGATCCACTATTTGCTTCTTGTGCTCAAAACTATTGTCGTATCGGTACATTACGAAACCACCCAACCACACACTTAGTTTTTTCTGCACAAAATATTGGAGATATCTCCTCTGCAGCATTTAAGTTTATAACTGTTCTCAATCGTAATGATATTGCCTACAACATCATATGCGACTACGCTCCTGATGGTTTTTTGAGCATGATGGTAAGCGTACGCGGAGATTTTAGTACAAATAATAAAGCTCTAAAAACAACATATGATCATTTACCCGGTACGTTTGAAATGGCTGGATCGATAAGTCTTACAACCATGGAAAAATATCTCGCCATAGCATCTTTTTTTGCCTACAAAAATAACACCGTTGTGTACGATCTTGTTCGTTCATGGCTTACCGCAGCCTCGGTGAACCCACAAAAAATGATTGCTCTTAAAACACTTTTTAAGCAAGAGCTCGCGTCCTCTTGCTTTTTTTAAAAAGGCAGTATGATACTGGAAGCGTGTCACCTTTGTGACATGAAGATACACAAACCATACCCCAAAAAGGAGGTCTCATGAAACGTATGATCTTGGCTCTTCTCGCAGTAGCATGCTGCGGATCACTCATGGCAGATTGCGGCTGCGGCTGCGCATCAACTCGTTGTGATGGCAAAAATGACAGTTGCGGCTGCAGAAAAGCTTGCCCTTGCAAAAGAGACTGCGGTTGCAGAAAATCTTGCTGCAAAAAAGAATGCACATGCGAACCGGTAACCAGAAAAGTATACGACACAGTTTGCACATGCGAACCTGTAACCAAAACCGTACGCGAAACAATTTGCAAAGAAGTACCTGTCTACAAAGAAGTACGCGAAACAGTTTGCAGAAAAGTACCTGCCACCAGAAAAGTTTGCAAAAAAGTTTGCAGAGAAGAACCTGTCTATACAACCAAATGCAGAAAAGTTTGCGAATGCGTGCCCCTCACCAAAAAAGTTTGCAAAAAAGTTTGCGAACCAAAACCTTGCTGCGAAAAAGCATGCCCTTGCAAAAGAGACTGCGGTTGCAGAACAGCTTGCCCTTGCAACGATAAAAAGGAAGTAGTAAAAGAAGAAATGCCCGCACCTATGCCAATGCCAGAACCTGTTTCTGCTTACTAAACCAACACAGATACAAGTTCATTATTGCCCGATGGGTTTCCCATCAGGTTTTTTAAGGAGATTTCATGAAACGTATGATCTTAGCTCTGATCGCGGTAGCATGCTGCGGATCAATCATGGCAGATTGTGGCGATTGCGGCTGCAAAAAAGTTTGTCCTTGCAATGATAAAAAAGAAGTAGTTGTCGTAAAAAAAGCAAAGCCATGCTGCACATCAATGCGTTGTGATGGCAAAAATGACTGCGGTTGCAAATGCAAAAAAGCACCTTGCTGCAGAAAAACATGCCCTTGTAAAAAATCTTGCTCATGCAAAAAAGCATGCCCTTGCAAAAGAGACTGCGGTTGCAAAACAACTTGCCCATGCAACGATAAAAAAGAAGTAATAAACGAAGAAATGCCAGAACCTGTTTCTGCTTACTAAACTAGCACAGATACGAATTGATTATTGCCCGATGGTTTTTCCATCGGGCTTTTTTTTGACAAAAAAAGCTATGAAGCACGGAAAATCACGATCATTTTTCGCGATATAAGACATGCTGATTCATGCTATAATCAAAAAAACTTACTTACTTAAAAACATCACAACATACGTGTGCCAGATATGATCCCACTCACACTCTCTCTTAAAAATTTTCTCAGCTACGGGCCTGCGACCCAAACGATCGACTTTTCTGCTCATCGTTTTATCTGTCTATCGGGCAAAAATGGGCATGGCAAATCAGCATTGCTCGATGCAATAACCTGGGCGCTCTGGGGTCAAGCACGCAAGCTCAGTGGCCAAGGCAAATCTGATGATGTGCTCATGCACTTGGGACAAACACATATGCTCGTATCTTTTGATTTTATGTTAAACAACGTCATGTACCGTACTATGAGAGAGTTCTCGCTCAACAAAAATAAATCGGTGGGCTCACTCGAGTTTTATCTTATTGAAACCAACACTCAAAAAATGCTCACTCTTACCGAAAAAACGATACGAGCAACCCAAGACAAAATAAACAAAACACTCGGCATCGAATACGAAGCCTTTTGCAATTCAATTTTTTTGCGCCAGGGTGGCTCGGCAGAATTTTCTAAAAAAAATCCCAAAGAACGTAAAGAAATTCTCGCACAACTGCTCTCTTTGAACATCTATGAACAAGTACGCAAAAAAGCGCTTGATAAAGAAAAAGAGTTAAAGATAGCTACCGCAGAACTCTCCGCATTATTATCATCGGCAACAAAACTTGCCGAGCAAGAAATAAAAAATCAACAAATAACAAATACATTATCCGAACAAGAACGTGTCAATGCACCCCTGCTCGAAACTATTCAACAGCACCTTCAACACACACTTGATGAATCCTTTATAAAAAATGCGCGCTTGTGGGAAGTACACGCACACATATCATCGTTTGAAAATCAGCGGAAAGCGTACGCTCAAATAATTCAGACCATACGCTCTTGTATATCGAACTATCGAATCACACGCCCAATAAAAACTTCAAAAAGTCTTGATGAGTACCTGCAAAGCATCAAAGAGCATGAACTCGCTGCGGCAGAGCACCAGGCAATTACCCAAAAAATTTGTCTGCTACAAAATGAGCTCAAGCAACGGACAGACCACCTTGAAGGTGAAATCCAAAAAAAACTTACCCTTCATGCACACACACGTATTGAAGCAGAAAAAAAACAAGCACATGCACTCAGCACGCATATGCAGCTCACAGATATGCACACAAAAAATCAAGCTCGTATCGCAGAAAAAAACGCGGCTCTTGAAAAAATTCCGCTTGCACACCAGCACATAGACCAATTAACAAACGACTTTGAACATAAAAAACGCGTATACTCCCGACTCGTGCATCGGGGCAAAGAGCTCAAAAAGCTCTATGGAAAATTAAAAATAGAGTATGAGCAACTTAGTAGCTTACGCGCAAGCTGCCCTCAGTGCAGACAAGCAATATCTGATGAGCACAAAAAAGAACTTTTTTTTGATCTTTCACGCACAAAAAATCGACTTGAGCGACGTATGCGCGATATAGATACATTTTTATTCAAACTCAAGGCACTCATCGATCAAACGCAGCATACCATTACACAAGAAATGAATCGTTTCAATCTTTGCAAAGAAATCAGCACGCTCCAAGAAGAGGCACTGCGCCTTGATCAAGAAACGCGGGGTGCCACTCAAATACTTACAGAATGCACTGATAAACTATGCAGTACCCAAAACGTCCATCAACAAACAACGCGTATGTTGCAAACAAAAGCATACTTAACCGAAGATACGGTATATCAAAGCATACGAGCACACATAGAAGAATGTGGCCAAAAAGCGAATGTCCTCAAATATGACATGCAATCGCACCAACAGATACTTCAAGAGTATCAACGGGCTCTTGCCTCTCAGCAACACGGAGAACTTCGTACAAAAATTTATCAGACAATTGCGCAAGCTCGAGATCTTAAAAAAAATCTCACTCAAACAAATCTCGAAAATGAACAAAAGGTACTTCTCAATGAAATAAATGAATTAAAAAAAATGATTGATGCGTGCGAGCTCAAAAAGCGAACGATTGAAGATCATCTGTTACATGTGCGTGTCCAAAAAGCAGCGCTCGAGAGCGAACGCGTAGAAATCGTTAAACAAAAAGTACTATTCTCCGAACATGAGCAAAAAAAAACACAACTCGAAACAGACATGGCTGAATATGCAATTTTGGCAGAAAGCCTCAGTAAAGACGGGATACAAGCGCTGCTTATCGAGCAAGCGCTCCCAGAAATTGAGACTGATGCAAACGAGCTTTTATCCGAACTAAGTGACACGCACGCTCAACTCAAAATTGAGTCACTCAAAGATCTTAAAAGCGGCAAAACTAAAGAAACGCTCGATATCACCATATCTGATACGATCGGCACACGACCTTATGAAATGTTCTCAGGTGGCGAGGCTTTTAGAATAGACTTTGCCTTACGCATCGCTCTTGCAAAGTTGCTCGCACGACGTGCTGGCACAACCCTACAGACGCTCATTATTGATGAGGGCTTTGGTTCACAAGATGAAGAAGGACTCAGTCGTATTATTGAAGCGCTCTATCGCGTTCAAAAATATTTTTCAAAAATTATTATCGTTTCACACTTGCCAACACTTAAAGATCAGTTTGACGTACACTATGTCGTCACTAAAGGCCCTCGTGGTAGCAGCGTAGCAATAAATTAAAAAATTCTAAGGGCGCTGCCCTTTAACCCGCAAGGGTATTCACCCTTGACCCGCAACCTAAAACCCTTGTCCACAATAGATTCGAACAAAAATAGTTACGTATTATTTTGATTAAAATACGGCATGTGCCGTTAGTAAATGATGGACTATAAAAATGGCTTCTGCCATTTTTATAGTCCATCATTTTTCATGCTACGCAATTATAAAAAAAGCACTATTTTTTTACACACTCTTTTTGGCACCAGGTCAAGCGCTCCCAGCCTACGCTGAGGCTTCGGCGGGCAGGGGGCACAGGTAACGGGTCAAGGGTTGAATAACCCTTGCGGGTCAAAGGGTGGAACCCTTATTAATTTCTCGTCCATTAATCTTGCAAAGACCACAGATAACGAATTGCATCATGTCCTGCTTTAGTGCCATCGCCTTTGGCAATGTCCACTTGACGGTACACGCTATCAGCAACGTCCCCGGCTGCAAAGAATCCAGGGCACGTCGTAGCCTGAGTCCTGCTTGGCAAATAAATAGTACCATCATCATTTTTTTGTACTGATACAGGGCACACGTCTGACTGCGGAATATGCCCGATAGCCAAAAACAGACCAGCTGCTGCTGCTTCAGAAACAACGCCCGTTGTTTTATCACGCAGCTGCACATGCGCAAGCCGCTCGCCATCGCCACGCACAGACACGATATCCGTGTTATAAAGAATACGCAATTTAGGCTCTTCGCCTGATTTACAAGTGAGATACGATTGTAATTTTTTTTGTGAGTGCGGCGCAGCGCGCATACGCTCAGAACGCACGCATAAAGTTATTGTATCGGCATAATCAACCAAATGAAGAATATGATCAACAGCAGAGTCTCCACCACCAATGATTATGGCATGCTTACCCTTAACCATAAAACAGTCGCACACAGCGCACGAGCTCACGCCTTTACCCCAATATTCATTTTCGCCCGGAATTCCGAGCATACGTGGAGAACCGCCGGTTGCAAGAATAACCGCGTCAGGCTGTAACACGTCGCCTGAGTCACAGGTAACCTTAAACGGGCGAGCACTGTCATCTATGTTAAAGGCCGTATCATCGATGAAATGTACACCAAATTTTTCAGCCTGCTCGGCCATGTCAGCAATAATTTGGTATCCGCGTTTTGGTGTGACACCGAGCACGTTTTCGACCACACCAGCACCCATAAGCTGGCCGCCTGGGTTATTTCCGCGAAGCACGTCAACTTCAAAACCACCGCGCGCAATAACCATCGCTGCCGCGCAACCTGCAGGACCTGCACCGATAACAAGTACTTTGCGCTTGTGAGATTTCGCATCGCAGACCATAACAACTCCCACTAAAGCAATGTTTATTAAAACTTTTAGAGATATATTCATAGTTCTCTTCACTTTCGAAATATGAAAAACATATACTATTAGCGAAGTCCATTTAGCTACGCACACTCGAAACTACGGATAGTGCTTTTGGATTGCATAAACCGTGAATTTATTTGAGCGTGCCCAGATGGCGATTGCCATACTCAAGAACTTCGACACGTATGGCAAAGTCCTAAAAAAGCCCTTCTTCCTAAACACAGTATGCCACAAAAATGCATACCTCCCCAAAAAACAGAGGGAATTTTTCATGAAAAACCCATATAGAAAATCAAAAAGCACTTTTGCGACCATCGGGTGCGCGTTAACTCTTTTATGCAGCACATTGTCTATCAAACCAACAACTAAACAATCACCAGAATGGATCACCATATTTGTGCATGGCACGTTCGGACTATGGTATGCGGCAGATTTTGATACTTTTAGTGCAGTAGTTCGCGACTGCATAAGTCACTCACGCTATCAGATAAATACACTTACGCTTCGCAACAACCCAATCTTTTATCACAATCAGGCAATGGACGTTATGGGGCTTAAACACATCAGTCCAGAGGACATTCTCTCTGATGAAAATGGCTCAGCCCTAACAGCGCACCTATATCATGAGGTCACAGCAGCATCACGAGATAAAAAAGAAAGTGTTGCGTACTACACGTTTGGCTGGTCTGGTCTATTAAGCTCTAGCAAGCGTTTTGTAGAAGCCGGCATATTTTACCAGGAGCTTTCAGCAGAACTCAAAAAATACAAAAAACGTCCCAAAATTCGCATCATTGGCTACAGCCATGGCGGCAACATTGCGCTTAATCTTGCTGCTGTTGCACCAAAAGAAAATTCTGCGTTTACTGTCGATGAACTTATTTTGCTTGGTACACCAATCCAACCGGTCAATGATTACTTGGTGACAAACCCACTGTTTAAGTCGGTATATTTATGTTACTCGCGTAATGATATGATCCAAATTATCGATTGCTTTTCGGGAAGCAGAAAATTTTCATGCCGCACGTTTGGATGCTGTTCACGATATTGTTTACCACCAAATCTTACACAAATAGAGTTACAAGTTGCTCTGCCAAGACCTAAACCAAACTTCCCGCGCCTTAATCCAAACCCTGGGCATATCGAACTGTGGCACTTTAACTGGTTACAAGATTTTTGCTCGTGGTATCGCGGAGGTTTTCCACTTAACCCGCTCCCGATGGTTATTTTTTTACCTGCAATAATACAGGCGGCACATGAGCACGAAGCAGTGTATGGAGAAAAATATGCACGACATATGGTAGCGCGCATTGATACACAAAAAGAAACGCTCACCATACATACCGCAAATAGCTGCAAAAAAAGCACTCAATGCTATATTACAGAAAAATTAGTACAAAAGCTCAAAGACTTTGCAAATGCATATAAAACAGAACATCATTTCGATTAAAAAAAAGGAATACGTGATGAAGCAAAAGTTATGGATAATCGCGATTTTATATGGCACAACCACACCGTCTATCTCTGCCATTACGCCGCAACAAGCACTTGAAAGCTTTAATAGTGACCTTAAAAAGATTACACAAAAAGCAGAACCCATAGAATTGAAAAACCAGCCTTTAAAAATAGAAAAACTTATCTATAACATTGGATTGCAAGCCGTTATTACCCAACCTTTGGAGCAAGCTATAAAGACACTTAGTCAAATTGCAGGCATAAGTGCCATGCACAAACAAGTGATAAACGAGCTACTGAAAAATATAAGCCTCAAAGAGGATGAGCCCCAATCATATATTAAAAAGCTTCGATTGAACTTTCCACAACTGTGGTGTATGGATGAAAGTGATAAATTTGCCGAAAAATTAATCAATCAAACGGCAACACTGTTCTATAAAACAGTGGTATATATAGGTGAATTAAAAAAGACATACAAAGCTAAACAACTCATAAAACAAACAAAAAACGCAAAAATAATTCTTGCGCAAATCGATAAAGCTCACACACGTTGTTTTTTTCTTATCGACAACGGTGCCAATGTTAATGAAGGCGTACAGTTCATACATGAAAGCGTTCGTTTAAAACGCTACATTCTTGATTTAGCCTTGGAAACTAAAGATACAGAGCTCATCTTGTTTGTGCTTGAACACGGAGCATATAAAACAATGGACCATCCGCAACTTTTCCTTCAAGAACTCCTCACCATGCCCCTTGATGACGAAACTATGAGGAGCAAGCTTGTTGATCAATATTTAACAAATCTTCCTGATCCGCAGAGAGCTTTAGCAGATGTAGTAATAGACCCAAAAACTCACCAGTGGCTGAATATTCAAGATGCTTCACCTTCAGTTCTCGTCAATCAAAAATTGATTGCTCAAGAAATTCTTTTTTATAGATATGCCTTCGACCAAACAACGAACGAAAGTTATTCTTTTTTGCATGCTCCTATTCTTTTTATCTATCTGCATTGGATAACACAAACAATTTTTGATCTCATAGACATGCGCAATACACAAAAAAAAATTGATCTAGAAGTACCAAAAATTACAGATGAAAAGCTTACAGCAGAGCAAAAAAAGGAGCGTGCTACGCAAAAAGTCATAAAAGACATGCATGACGAGTTTATATCAATAACAGAACCCGCAAAAAAAAACATTCAGACGTTGTTAAAACACGGAGCCTCTCCTACTAAAAAAATTCTTCAATACCCCGGCACAATAGCTCCAACAAAAGAATTTTTATATCAAGCAATCGATTTAGTAGATCCAGCTTCTTCTCTGTACTTAGGTACAGCAATAGGCACCAAACATGATCACCCAGCAAACAGACCTGCTATAACATGGATCACTACCTGGATTACCCATTTTTATGATGACATAAGAAATATGTTTTTTGAAAATATAGACAAACAACAGATTGAGCGATTAAAAAAACTTGATGAAGTAACGCCACAGATACATTCTGCCACATCAACACCAACCACTCCATCAGCACCACTTAATAAAACAGAAAAGACCCGGTCTACAACTACACCACCTGAGGTTCAAACGGAACCCATAGCAATAACCAATGAACAGCTACCTACAACTCCCGCTCAATTTTCAACCGAGCGTCTTTACCCGCCGATTCCGGAGCAAATTGAAAAAATAGTTCTTTAAAACTGTATCAATATGAATAAAGTTAGGGCGAAAACAAATATATGTTTTCGCCCTAACTTTTAAAAAATTTTATGAAAATTATTGCAGCCCCGCGAGATACCCCATGCAGAACAAGATTTTTTATATTTTTTGGCGTCTGTTCAATAACTTCTTTAAGCCTCTGAATATCATTTTCTTGTGCCTCATCAGCATATGCAAGATTACCCGCAGCATCAGGAAAATTAAAAACTCTTATGCCATATGTTGGAGAATATAAACCAAGCAAAGAGCGACCAGTATTTCTGTTCCATACTGACAAGTCCTGAGTTGACGGCACAGACCCATGCACATATATAGCGAAGTCCATTAAGCTCTTTAGCCATACTTTGAAATTAATCGCCCAGGTAACTTGTACTTACTCGTACCTGGAGCCTACGGCCCAGACGATACATACTTATTTTCATCTGGAGCTCTGCACATTCGTGCTCATGAATAGTGTGATTTAATCACATAAACAAAAGATACGTTTGAGCGTGCCCAAAGTAGTGCGGTCTTTTATGACGCACCATGGCTTTTGCCATATAACCATTGAATCGTTATTTTGAGACATACGAAAATCGGTAATATTTGATGCACACGGCCCCTTATACAGACCGTACATTTTTAGAGCTTTTCCGGAAACATATACCGCAGCAACTCCGAGCAGTGCAATACGAGCCGATTTGTTTGTATATATTTTGTGGTAAATACTATGTAATCCATTTTTCGGTAAAATACACAACTGTCCGCACATACCAAAACATTCGCACACACACAAACATATGCTCAGCACAATATTATTTTTTTTATTCATACAGATTTTTCTTGTTTTAAAAACATATTTAGATTTTTCTATATACTTATACTACAAAATAATATTCACGTTGTAAAAAAACATAAAAAAAAGTCGTCTATGACAACAAAAAAAATAATTTTCAATTCTGATCACATATGCCTAGAATCGCATTCTTCCGCATGGGTAGATTGGTACGCGCAAGAACGTGCCATTATCCATTCATGTTTTGCGCCCAATCGAGTTCTCGGCATGGAGCATTATGGAAGCACGTCTATCCAGGGCATGTGCGCAAAACCTATCGTAGACATCTTGGTTGGCATTACGACCTTTGAACTACTCGATACAGAAAAAACACTTTTAGCAAAAATCGGATATGAATTTATTGAGCGTTCATCTTTTTGCGAACGTTTTTATTTGATTAAACGTGGAGAAAAAAACTTCAATCTCGCCGTTGTGTTGCATGAGGACGATTTGTGGAACATGTGTTTAGCAACACGCGAGTATCTCAAAATTCATCCCGATGTACAAGCTACGTATACTCGCATCAAAAATGAAGCGATAGCACAGGGTTACACAACGATTGATGCATATTCAAGATATAAGCGCAATTTCATAAATGCATTGAGCAAAGAAGCTCTTCAGTGGCAATCGAGTAGGGGGGAGCGCGAGCTCCCGCCCTCTCACACCACCGTACGTACCGTTCGGTATACGGCGGTTCATGCTGACACCGACAAATCATAATA
>LCAT01000021.1 GCA_000996695.1 candidate division TM6 bacterium GW2011_GWE2_41_16
TTTTCGACAGTTTTTTTATTTCTCAACATCATCAACAAAGGAGCGCCATGTTTTAACTTTTTTTCTATTTTCGTGTCTTGACCAAGGGGGTCACTTTAGTGGCACAAGTTTTATTTTACTGGCAGATCAGAAATGTTTACTGTCCAGTTACAACCGAAACATTCGCAATAACACGCCAATTGGTATCCTTACCCCTTTTACTCACTTCAAAAATTTTTGTAACCGCACTTTGTGCAATGTTTTGCAATCCATAAATATGCGGATAAAAGTTACCACCCGGTGTATTTTGTTCTATGCGGACCGCCCCGCCTTGACCTTCAATCTCGCTTTTATTGAGCTCGACTACATACATCGTTTCATTGCTACCAAAAAATTTATTCAAAATTGACTCAACTTGGTCAGGCAGAGAGGTATGAATAAACCCCGATTTTTGATCAAGCGGTAAAGGGCGTATATGCCCCGATGATTTAAAAAAGATAAGTTCTTCAGGTGGAATTATTTTATAGATCGTGTCCTTTTGAACTACATCTTTAAGCATTTTTGCGCTCGTCGTCATGTGGGGAGTTCTCCAACAAAATAAGTGATGTGTGCGTAACCAATAAAATTTGAAACTCATAATCAACACGGCGACCGCTGCAAGAGCACATATAAACAATTTATCCCTTGTAGTCATGGTAAAGCCCTTTTGGTCAAAAATTATTTTGATGTTTTTTCAAAACGTTTTTCCACAACGTCCCATGCTATTGAGCGCATAATCACATCCATGTAGCCATCCCGCTTGATACCATAATCGGTCATATAGGCGTGCTCCCATAAATCAATCACGAGCAATGGCGTGCAACCTGCAGGATGACCCTCGTTATGCTCACCAATCCACATATTCATAAGCTTTTGAGCAATGGAATCGTAATACAGCACAATCCAACCGATGCCACGAATTTTTGCCATAGCACGAACTTCTCGGTCCATGGCAGAGAACGTACCATAATCCTGTTCTATTTTACGCATCAAAGCAGAGTCTTGTGACAATGCATGCGGAACAATGCTCAAATTTTCAAAATATAATTCATGCAAACGCATGCCGTTAAATTCCCAACCAAGCCTCCGCTTAAGTTCGCAAAATTCGGGCTTAGCTGCCTCGCCATGCTCAAGCATGTTCTTGGTAAGCTCTAAGAGTTTATTGGTATTATCAACGTACCCTTGGTACAACTTAAAGTGATTTTCGAGTAATTGATTACTTAAGCCCGGTATACCCAAAAGATGGGTAAAATTTTTTGCTACGTACATACGATCTCCTAATGTATCGTTTTTGATTGTTTTATCATCACCACCTGATGATGGCGTAAGTGTATCAGATGCCAACGTTTTAGCTGTACCAACTGATGCTCTGCTAGACGCATGCCACTGTCGAATAGCATGTATTCCCAAAAACAAAAGCAAAACGGTTGCGATAAAAAGACCAAATTTGTTCATGTTTTTTATCCTTTTTTTTGATTCGAATAGTTACTCAATTACCGTTTTTTGGTACACATACACTATTTTTTCCCGATTAAAATTTTGGGCTCCAGCACCCACAACAAAGGTACCTTTGAGAAAACGGATAAAATCTAGATGCTCATAGAATGCCTGAGCTCTTGTGTTTAAATTACTTGTTGTGAGATATATTTTTTTGATAAACGGACAATGGTCGTACACAGAAAAAACTAATGCTCTTCCCAACCCCTTTTTTTGCGCCCCCGGCATAACAGCCAAAACTTCTATGCAAATCTCATCATTACACTCTGAGGAAGTTACAATTACCTGTTCAGAAGAAGGTCCCTCAATGATATTTTGCAAACGCAAAGCTAAAAAATCCTTAATACCTCTTTTTTCAAACAAGATGAGCCCTATATTTTTTTGCTCTTCATCTTTTGCAATCGCTATATACGCTGCAGACACATGCTTATCATGTACATCCGTGTACAACTGATGAATTTTTGTATTCCACCAAAGACGTTGCGAGGCAACGAGCTCTGATAAAACCTCTTGTTCGATCAAACGAATCTTATCTGCAGGCGCAGTGACCAATCGTTGATCATAGGTATGTATATGTTGTGCTTCCACAGGCACAAATGCTTTAACAAAAACGGGCTCTAATTCTTTAAGCATGAAAAGCTTTTCAGCATATGTGTGCAATGTTATTTCATGCCACTCAATAGTAAACGCCATGGTGAACCTCTAAAAATATTTTTTACCCTTCAGCTCGTCAGGCATGTACTCCTGATCACTGCTGTCTTCAACCGGAGTATACTTGT
Organism: candidate division TM6 bacterium GW2011_GWE2_41_16; assembly: GCA_000996695.1. Classification (GTDB taxonomy): domain Bacteria; phylum Babelota; class Babeliae; order Babelales; family Babelaceae; genus GWE2-41-16. The sequence continues at coordinate 2,295 of LCAT01000021.1, forward strand.
ACCCTTTGGCATATCCAAGTTTTTCCATGAGCTTAGTTGGCGCATTACAAATGTGCAAAGGCACGGGCAGGTTGCCAAACTCTTTAACATCTTTTTTTGCACGGCCATAGGCAACATACGCACGAATGCTTTTTTTTGCCTGAGCAAGATATATCACCAAATGAGCCAAATGCACGTTACACTCGGGCATGCCAAGTTTATGGCACACGTCATAGGTACTATTTGCCAGCACAAGTGCAAAGTTATCGGCAAGGCCTACGTCTTCAGAAGCAAATCGCACAAGTCTACGAGCGAGGTAAAGAGGGTCTTCTCCCCCTTCAAGCATACGTGCAAGCCAGTAGAGCGCAGCATGTGGATCGCCGCCACGCATTGATTTGTGAAGCGCGGAGATTATATTGTAGTGCTCGTCGCCTACTTTATCGTAATACAAACGCGCGTTTTGGACGATGCGTTCGATCGTGTTTTTGGTAATATGCTTTGAAATACCGACAGCTGCTTCTAAAATATTAAGCGCCGCACGAGCGTCGCCATGTGCAATGGCTGCTACATGTCCGACGATCTCATCATCGATGGTAATATCTCTGCCACCAAGACCATGCTCATTATCCTCTAAAGTTCGCAAAATAATTTTTGTGATATCCTCAACGCTCAACTTGCTCAGCACAAACAAATGCGTACGCGACACAAGAGCCGAGATCACCTCAAAGCTTGGGTTCTCGGTTGTCGCACCGATAAAGATTACGTCTCCACGCTCAACGGCAGGCAAAAGCGCGTCCTGCTGAGCCTTGTTCCACCGATGAATCTCATCAATAAACAGTATGGTTTTTTGACCAAACGTTTTATTGGTCTGAGCTTTAGCAAGCGCATCGAGCAGATCGTTTTTGCCACTAAGCACACCACTGAGCGATATAAATACTGCGTTTGTCTGTGCGGCAACGATCGATGCCAGAGTAGTTTTACCGGTACCTGGAGGGCCCCAAAGAAGCATTGATGGCACGGTGTCTTGTTCAAGCGCTTTTTGTAAAAGTGACCCTTGACCAACAATATGCCCCTGCCCAAAAAAGTCTTCAAGCTTGCGAGGGCGCATGCGATCAGCCAGCGGTGCGCTGTGTGAACCTTGTTTTTGTATCATAATTTTTAAAACTCATTTTAAACTTAAATACAAGTTAGAAATATGGCTTACGCCATAGCCCGCCGCCTGCCGTGAGGCCACACAGACGAAATCGAACACTGAAACATTGAAGTGTTTGAGCGTATCGTATGGACGACGACTGGAAGCCTACATGGCGAAAACAGTAAGATCTTTTATGACGCACCAACAACCGACATGACAAAAAAACACGCAAAAAAAAGACCCGAGTTTTTTATGACTCGAGTCTTTAATTTAATCCCTGGCAGTACCTACTCTCCCAGGCCGTTACCAGCCAAGTACAATCGGCGTTGCAAGCTTAACTTCCGTATTCGGAATGGGAACGGGTGTGACCCTGCAACTATACCCACCAGGAAACTTTTATGTCAAATTCGATTCGCTTGATTAGCTGAACCGAACGTCAAAATTTTCTCTGCGATCTTCAACATGTCTGTAATGTAACACAGGCCTCATTTAACTCGATATCTTTTATGATTTAAAAATCAAATAATGATTAAAACTCTCGATCTATTAGTACTGGTCAGCTAAACACATTACTGTGCGTACACCCCCAGCCTATCAACCTTGTGGTCTTCAAGGGATCTTACCTTCCAGCTTACGCCAGAAGAGGGATATCTTATCTTGGAGCGAGCTTCCCGCTTAGATGCTTTCAGCGGTTATCTCTTATGAGCTTAGCTACCCAGCGTTGCTTGTGGTAAACAACTGGAACACCAGAGGCTCACTCATTCCGGTCCTCTCGTACTAGGAACAACCCTCCTCAAATATCCTGCGCCCATAGAGGATAAGGACCGAACTGTCTTACGACGTTCTGAACCCAGATCACGTACCGCTTTAATTGGCGAACAGCCAAACCCTTGGGACCTTCTCCAGCCCCAGGATGCGATGATCCGACATCGAGGTGCCAAACCTCCTCGTCGATGTGGACTCTCAGAGGAGATCAGCCTGTTATCCCCGGCGTACCTTTTATCCATTTAGCAATGGCCCTTCCATATGGCACCATTGGATCACTAATTCCTGCTTTCGCACCTGTTCGACTTGTATGTCTCACAGTCAAGCTCCCTTGTGCATTTACGCTCTACCGACGATTTCTATTCGTCTTGAGGGAACCTTTGAATGCCTCCGTTACAATTTAGGAGGCGACCACCCCAGTCAAACTGCCCACCAGACACTGTCCTCCGCCCGGATTACGGGTCGAAGTTAGATTTTCAAGCAAATAAAAGCGGTATTTCACCTTTGGCTCCATGTAAGCTAGCGCCTACACTTCAAAGCCTCCCGCCTATGCTACATATATCAACCCAAAAATCAACGTCAAGTTGCAGTAAAGGTGCACGGGGTCTTTCCGTCCATCTACGGGTAAGGGGCATTTTCACCCCTACTACAAATTCACTGAGTCTATCATCAAGACAGCGTCCAAGTCGTTACGCCATTCATGCAGGTCGGAACTTACCCGACAAGGGACTTCGCTACCTTAGGACCGTTATAGTTACGGCCGCCGTTTACTGGGGCTTCAATTCAACGCTTTGCCTTACGGCTGACATCTCCTATTAACCTTCCAGCACTGGGCAGGCGTCAGACAATATACTTCCTCTTACGAGTTTGCATTGCCCTGTGTTTTTGTTAAACAGTCGCTTGGACCTCTTTGTTGAAACCCAACAATGCTTTCCGTTTTAATGGTAACACTGTGGGCACCTCTTCTCCCGAAGTTACGAGGCTATTTTGCCGAGTTCCTTAATGATAGTTATCTCAACGCCTTAGCATTTTCAGCTCGTCTACTTGTGTCAGTTTACGGTACGATCGCACATTGAGCTCACGAGAGGTTTTTCTAGTCAGCGTGAAATCAGTTATACACACAACACCCGAAGGCAAAGCATGCTCGTCATACATCAAGGTTAACGACACTCCGGATTTACCTAGAGCATCCCTCTTTGCATTTAAGTTGGCAATCCAAATTCCAACATAACCTATCCTCCTGCGTCACCCCATTGCTACAAACGCTTATATGCGGTACAGGAATATTAACCTGTTGTCCATCGCCTACTCCAATTGGCCTCGGCTTAGGGATCGACTAACCCTGAGTGGATGAACCGCTCTCTTTTCGGAAACCTTAGACTTACGGCGAACGGGATTTTCACCCATTTTTTCGTTACTTATACCAACATCATCACTTCTCTGCCCCATCACCCATCCTCACGGTTGAGCTCGTATCTGGCAGAGAACGCTCCCCTACCCCTGCACATGTAAACATGCGCAAGCCATAGCTTCGGTAGTCTGTTTAGCCCCGTTCGTTTTTCAGCGCAAAAAGACTAAACCAGTGAGCTGTTACGCTTTCTTTAAATGATGGCTGCTTCTAAGCCAACATCCTGGCTGTTTATGTCTTCTCACATCTTTTACCACTTAACAGACATTTTGGGACCTTAACTGATGGTCTGGGCTGTTTCCCTCTCGACTACGGAACTTATCTCTCGCAGTCTGTCTCCTGCTTTCTAACAACGCGGCATTCAGAGTTAGTAAGAATCCAGTAAGCTTGCGCCCCTAAAACTCCAACTGTGCTTTACCGCCGCGCTGAATCATGCAGGGCTATACCTAAATATATTTCGGGGAGAACCAGCTATCTCCCAGTTTGATTAGCCTTTCACTCCTACTCACACCTCATCCGAGCAGTTTTTAACCTACACCGGTTCGGACCTCCATCCCCTATAACAGAAACTTCATCCTGGACATGAGTAGCTCACTAGGTTTCGGGTCTATCGCATGCTACTAAACGCTCTATTCGAACTCGCTTTCGCTACGGCTCCGCTCTTTCTAAGCTTAACCTCGCAACATACAATAACTCGTTGGCTCATTATGCAAAAGGTACGTGGTTGCGCGTACGTATACATCGCTTCCACCGATTGTAGACAATTGGTTTCAGTGTCTATTTCACTCCCCTCCCGGGGTTCTTTTCACCTTTCCCTCACGGTACTCGTTCACTATCGGTCATCAAGAAGTATTTTGCCTTACCCGATGGTCCGGGCAGATTCCCGCAGAATTTCACGTGCTCTACGGTACTCGGGTTTTTGAATCTTGAATTGTCTGCTGTTTTCGCTTACAAGGCTATCACTTTCTTTGGCTACCCTTTCCAGGGCAATTCAACTAACAGGACAATAACAAGTCTGAGTAAGCACACTCAGAACATCAAACCCCACAACCCATGCGTCGCAACGTGTGCTCACTTGACCACGCCGCATGTTTAGGCTTTTCCCCGTTCGCTCACCACTACTGAGGGAATCACTTCGTTTACTATTCCTGGCACTAATGAGATGTTTCAGTTCATGCCGTTCGCTTCTTTACCATATGTGTTCTGATAAAGATAATCTGAGTTCTTCAGATTAGGTTTCCCCATTCGGATACCTTCGGATCAAAGCTCTGTTGACAGCTCCCCGAAGATTATGGCAGTCTCACGCCTCCTTCATCGCCTCTTGATGCCAAGGCATCCACCAAAAGCCCTTTAAAATTAATCAAAATCTTTAAATCAGTATAAATTTGTAGACGGTTACCCGTTTAATTCGAAATTTAAAAAGAGACTTTGTTACACTACAAACATGTCAAAGATCACAAAATTTTTTATACAACAAATCAACAGCGAAAAGATTATTCAAAAAATGGTGGAGACGATCGGATTCGGACCGATGACCTCCTGCGTGCAAAGCAGGCGCTCTACCAACTGAGCTACGTCCCCTTACACAAAAATTTTATCACAAAAACAGCCTTATAAAGCCCATTGCACACTCAGTTTGATGACCACTTAGGCCATTGGTGGGCCTAAGTCGACTTGAACGACTGACCTCCCCGTTATCAGCGGGGTGCTCTAACCACCTGAGCTATAGGCCCAGCGTTTTCGTTTAAATTAAATCTGATGATCTTGCGCAAACTCAGCACACCTAAATCAAATTTGTACTCCCTCGAAAGGAGGTGATCCAGCCGCAGGTTCTCCTACAGCTACCTTGTTACGACTTCACCCCAATCATTCCCCACACCTTCGGTACCCGCCCCCTTTTACGGTTAGCTAAGGCAACTTCGGGTGCAAACAACTCTCATGGTGTGACGGGCGGTGTGTACAAGGTCCGAGAACGTATTCACCGCGTCGTTCTGATACGCGATTACTAGCGATTTCAACTTCACGAGGTCGAATTGCAGACCTCGATCCGAACTTAGACTAATTTTCGAGATTTGCTCACCTTTACAGGTTGGCAGCCCTTTGTATTAGCCATTGTAACACGTGTGTCGCCCTGGACATAAGGGCCATGAGGACTTGACGTCATTCCCGCCTTCCTCCTGGTTTCCCAGGCAGTCTCGCTAGAGTGCCCCTTTACAGGGTAGCAACTAGCGACAGGAGTTGCGCTCGTTAAAGGACTTAACCCAACATCTCACGACACGAGCTGACGACAGCCATGCAGCACCTGTGTATGTGTCCGGTAAACCGGAAAACTGTGTTTCTACAGCGGTCACATACATGTCAAACCCAGGTAAGGTTTCTCGCGTAGTGTCGAATTAAACCACATGTTCCACCGCTTGTGCGGACCCCCGTCAATTTCTTTAAGTTTTAATCTTGCGATCGTACTCCCCAGGTGGATCACTTAACGCGTTAGCTACGACACCGTTTCTGCAGAGCAGATTCGACGTCTAGTGATCATCGTTTACGGCGTGGACTACCAGGGTATCTAATCCTGTTTGCTCCCCACGCTTTCGTGCATGAGCGTCAGGAATGGACCAAGAAGCTGCCTTCGCCATCGGTATTCCTCTCGAGATCTACGCATTTTACCGCTACTCCGAGAATTCTACTTCTCTCTTCCATCCTCTAGCACATCAGTATCTACTGCGAACTCCCAGTTAAGCCGGGAGATTTAACAGTTGACTTAATATACCGCCTGCGCACCCTTTACACCCAGTAATTCCGAACAACGCTTGCACCTCTCGTATTACCGCGGCTGCTGGCACGAGATTAGCCAGTGCTTTCTCTAGTGGTACCATCATTTCATCCGCATATTACTCGGACGTCTTTTTTCCCACTTAACAGAAGTTTACAACCCGAAAGCCTTCATCCTCCACGCGGCGTCGCTGCTTCAGGCTTTCGCCCATTGAGCAATATTCCTCACTGCTGCCTCCCGTAGGAGTCTGGACCGTGTCTAAGTTCCAGTGTGGCCGTACACCCTCTCAGGCCGGCTAACCATCTTCGCCTTGGTAGGCCTTTACCCTACCAACTAGCTAATAGTACGCAAGCTCATCCTTTAGCAGCAGCAAGAGGCCACTTTTCTTCCCGAAGGAACGTATGCAGTATTAACCTCAATTTCTCGAGGGTATCCTTCACTAAAGGGTAGATTCTCACGCGTTACTCACCCGTCCGCCGCTATACTCGACCCGAAGGTCTTTCTCGCTCGACTTGCATGTGTTAGGCACGCCGCCAGCGTTCGTTCTGAGCCAGAATCAAACTCTTCATCACAAAAGTTTATAATTAGAGTTTGTCGCAAGATCATCAGATTTAAACTTTTAAATCTTTTGTTGATTCGTGTATTTCAAAGACAAATTTTTGTTTCTCGTTTTTTTCGCGACTTCTTTTTTTCAGTCGTTTTGTTTCCCTCGAACATGATTTAATTGTAAACGGCATAACGATAAAGTCAACACTTCTTTTACATATTTTTTCAATACTTTTAAAAATATTTTTCAAAGCAAGCCAACAGAGCTCGATTGCTGCATCCAATCAGCAAAAAGGATTGCATTGCCGCCTTTTTTTTGAAACCCCTGTTTTGACTGAGAATTTCAAATACAATAAAAAACACTACAATAAAAATAAAAATGATATCATAGGTAAAGATCAGATCACAAAAATCAAAAAAGAAAGGCTCATATGCTGCATGAAGAACTCAAAGAACACTTAAAAGATCTCGATTCGACCCTCGAGACGATCAAACAATTTTGGCAACACAGTACATACGACGCTGATTTCGCACGATTGGAAGCGATCGTTAAAGGAGAAAATTTTTGGCAGAACCCAAATCAAGGCATGATTCTTAAGGAATACCAGGCAGTTAAAAGCATCGCAGAAAGCTACAAATATATCACTACAAATCACATCGAATTAAACGAATTGGTCGATCTTTTTGCGCAAGACGAACAAGAGCTTCAGAACATAAAAACTTCCATCGATCAACACCGCAAAGAACTCAAGACATTTAAGATCTCCCTCCTATTAAGCGATGAACATGATAATGAAAATTGCTTTCTAACCATTAATGCAGGCGCTGGCGGCACAGAGTCACAAGACTGGTCAGAAATGCTTTTACGTATGTATGCACGATTTTGCGAACGCGAGCGACTCAACGCCACTATTCTCGATATACAAAAAGGTGAAGGCGCAGGCATAAAATCGGCCACTCTCTTCATTAAAGGCAAGTACCCTTATGGTCTTCTTAAAAGTGAACATGGCATTCACCGCCTCGTACGCATATCGCCATTCGATGCAAACAAGCGTCGTCACACATCGTTTTCAGGGGTCTTTGTTATACCTGAAGCACCGGAGGTACATATAGAGATTGACCCAGAAGATCTGCGTATCGATACCTATAGAGCAGGTGGTGCCGGTGGACAACACGTAAACAAAACCGACTCGGCAGTGCGCATCACCCACCTACCAACAAACATTGTGGTTCAATGCCAAAACGAGCGCTCGCAGACACAAAACAAAGAAACTGCAATGCGCATGCTTAAGGCAAAACTTGTTCAAAAGGCTGAAGAGGAAAAACGCGCAAACGTTGCGGCAATCGAGAAAAAAAGTATTGAATGGGGATCACAAATTCGCTCATACGTACTGCATCCTTACCGGTTAGTGAAAGATCATCGAACTGATTTTGAATCAGGTCAACCTGACAACGTGTTAGATGGTGATTTGATGGAGTTTATTGAGCAGTACCTTATTTGGCACAGCCAACAAAAAAAAGCGTAAAACCTGTTTTATAAAAAAAAAGGAGAGGTATCTATGAAGCATACTTTATTCAGCATCGTGTGCAGCATGTGCATCATACCAGCAGGATCTTTATGGTGTATGCAAGGGCCTGGAAGTACAGCACTCAAAAAGTTCAATGCCGACCTGCGCAAACTCAAAAACGAATTATATGTATTGCCTCCACGACCCAATCCTAACCAACCACCACGCTTATTCTACCAACATGTCGACTGTTGGGTCGAAGCAGCACTTCAAATGTTATTCGCTATGCCAGAAATTTATGACGGACTTAAAGCTGGCACCATCATTATCGATCCCACAGCTTCGCCCGACAATAAAGCGCTCATTAATAATCTCATCCCCCTCCTTGCCTGGGAGCGCAATGAACCATTGCCACAAAATATAGGTGGGCAACCATATAACCGAAAAGCACACCTTCACGATTTGACCTTTAACGTAGGTGGCGCAGCATACTCAGAAAAATTTTATACTTTAGCATGCACCCAATCAACAACATCTTACGGAAGATTTGGACCAGCGGATGAGTTGTTTAACGACATATTGTATTTACTAAAAGAACCATCCGAACACACCATATCAGCACGCAACCAGCCAATAATAATCTTTATGATGTCACCAGATATAAACAGCAACCTTTCAAATGATATAAAAAATATGGCAACAGAAGAATATCCACTTTATATGATTGTAAGAAAACTTAACTTACAGGATCCGATTTACATTGATCCTATAGCCATACAAACACTTAAAACACCAGGATCGACTGTAAGCGCACGGTATGAACTCATAGGTACAATGGTTAACGATAATCAAATATTTTGGTATGCATACGCCAAAAACCACCGCGATCCTGCCTCCCCCTGGTATTTTCTCCGTGGACACGGTGATCCGCATATTCAAATTGCTCAAAACGACCCCGAGTTTATGAAACGACTGACATCAACTGATGGAGATGAAGCCATTGAGTTCATTTATAAACGTCTTTCATAGACACACTAACCACTAAAAAACATAAGCACTTGGGCAAAAACCAGGCGCTCTTTTTTTTAACATCACAAACGATCTCATAAGTTTTTATAGCGAAGTTCACTTAACCTTGCTCATTCGTTAACATGATATGTTTGAGCCGGCCACCAAGTGATAAACCTGTCATTTGGGCTCTTGCCATAGAAAATAATGAAAATGATCATGCACCATTACTCGTGTATAAACGAAATGCCCCACTCAACGCAGTGCTTAATTTTGGTACAGATCTCAGATCTGTACCAAAAGCACTTTAATCATTGACTCATCAGCTTTTTTAGCAGAAAATCGTAACATTCTTGATATAAAAAAATATCTACTGACAGTGTCCATTTTCAATAAAGGATTTTTTCATGCCTCATAAAACAACTCTCTTTTTTATCGGCTTATGTATCACATATTCTGTGTGCAGCATGGAACAAGAAAAAGCACCAATCACCAAGCAACGATCACGACCACTTTCTGCTCTTAATCGCCTCAAACAAGAAGCCGCGCACAAATTGCAAGAACTCAATGAAGCCGCACCTCTGAATCAGCATACATCTACAAGCCATAAAAAATTGAATAGTTCACACTCCAGTGAAAGTCTTCACAAAAAAACAGTTGTACATAAAGCGCTTTACGTACAGCGCTTAGCCCTAATGAATTTACCCGAATTAACACAAGAACAAAAAAACGAATTAAAGGCCATTGATTACGCCATAGCAAAAATTACAAATGTGCATGCACTTGTTGTTCAACAGCACATCCCGCGTACCCACTCGCCTCTTTCAGAAAAAGAATCCACTCAAGTATCAACGCCTGAGTCAACACAAACAAGCGGTTCAATTTCGTCACCAAAGACATCGAATTAATACTTTAAAAAAAAGGCTTGTCTTACAAAGTAGCGCCTGAAATCAAAATTCAGGCGCTTAATTTTACAAAAAGTCCACAAGAAACAATTTTATAGCCTATAGAGCGCCGTTTTTAAAAAGACACTAAACAGGTACACTTATTCTTGGCAAAAAGTATTCAAAAGAGAGCGCCAAGGAATGAAGTGAAAAGAAGAG
>LCAT01000022.1 GCA_000996695.1 candidate division TM6 bacterium GW2011_GWE2_41_16
TATAGCTCGCAAGAACAGCAAGCTGTGGCGAACTATTTTGTTTATTATTAAAAGTTGTCCAATCTTCTGGTGTAAGCGCACCGGTTGTTGCTTCACTTGCTGTTGCAAGTGAGAGTATCTGACCGCCAACTCCATCTATACTGAGCCCGTTTGCATTGCCAATCGTTACTGGATCATGGGACCCCTGGTTAATCGTAAAGCCCGTTGCGCCCGGAGTAATCCATGCAACACCATCTGTTGCAGGCGCCTCAAAAGCCCATGATACACGATCTCCTGATGTTTTGACATACCCCGTGACCCCACCTGCCTCTTCCACCTGCAAACCACAATCAGAACCCGTTGTTGCTGATCCACCAACATTTGTCGTGATCAATTTATTGGTAACATTAAGGTTTTGAACATTTTGGTATGACAGTGTGCCCAGAACGTTAACCTGCGACCCTGGCTCAGAATTGCCCAGATTAATAATACGAGGACCAGCGCCCGTCGCAATATTTACGATACCTGCATTAATAAGACCGAGATTGAGCGTACCCGTAGGAGCAGCCCTCATTGTTTTGTTACCATTTTTTGTGCGAGATCTGCCCGGACCTACATCAATACCATTATCAGCAAAAATCTCACCTGTCATTACGATAGAACCCGTGAACCTTGAATTACCGGTAAACGTTTTATCACCAGAGATCGTTTGAATATCTGTTGTTACGGCACCAGCTGATGTCTCGCTTGCCGCTGCAAGCGTAAGAACCTGGCTCGCATCTATCGCTAAACCGTTCGCTGGGTCACCAATTGTCACAGCATTATGGGGCGATGGTGGCGTTTGCCATGAGAGATTTGCCGAACCAGCCATACCATCCGTCGTCAAAACTTGGCCAGAAGAACCCACATTGCCTGGCAACTTAAGCACAAAGCTTGAAGGAACACTGTTTGGTGCTTGCAGAGCAACGTAATGCGCACCTGTCCCATCTTTGAGCTGTAATTGTTTGTTGCTTCCAAGCACCACATTGTTCGCAAGAGTCGTGATACCGGTCACACCGAGCGAACCACCTATCGTTGTATTACCTGCAATAGAAGGATTATCTATTACATTCACGACAACATTATCACCCGTTGTTGATACATTGGTGTTTGTACCAGAGGCAATATTGCGCAGATTAAACGTTTGTCCGATCTGGTTTTTATAAACTTGCCCTGCACCACTTCCAACATTTACCATCTGATAATTTGATCCAGAAGAAAACTGTGCCCATGTTGTCGGATCAGTATCGATGGTAAGAGGAGGGACTCGAGGGCTCGTGCATACCCATGCAGAACCGGCATTAAGTGTTCCGGCTTGCACGTATACATAACTGCCACCGGGATTCACGCCATTCGGAGGCGGAGTCGTACCATTATAATCAGTTGAACGAGTCCAGAACGATGTATTTGCAACCCATAAACCATTGTGTACCGCGTTTGACTGATTTTGTGCAAGCACCCTATTACCGTCAACAACTGCAATGTCATCGATAATTTGTTCACCTCTCAGCACAATATTATTTGTGGCAACAACACGTGCAGGGGCCAAAACATTAAGCCCCTGAGCCATAAAATCGACGTACTGTTTTGTCGCAAGATCATGGATACTCGCTGGTGAATAACTTGCAATCGTCGTTGGAATACCATTGAATAACGCTTGTGCATTACACGTCACATTTTGATTAAAGGTCACATCACCATTAAAATCCGTTGCAGAAAGTGAATTGCCGATTATAGTCGAGGACATACCCGTTGAGTTAATATGCGTTGCGCCTTGAATACTTGTGTCACCACGAATACTCGTTACGCCTTGCATGGTTATGGTATCAGTGGATTCATTGCCAAGCACCGTATTACCCGTAACGATTATTCCATCGTCAAAAGCTGTTGTTTGACCAACAATAACGGGACCATTGAGTGTTGTTGGTCCTGCAACGGTCAAAAATCCTTTTACAACAATATTGTCAGGAACAGGGTTTCCTTGCGACTGTGGTCTTGATGGTGCACCAACAGACTTTTGTGTAGATGGGCGCAGAGCTCGCGCAAAAACTTTTTCCTTAAAATCTATCGCCTTAAGAATTGTTTCAGTTTCATTATCATTTAAAAAAAAAGGCTGAGATTCAAGCACAGAACACAGCTCACGCACAATAGACTCGGGCAAGATAGAAAATTTTGTATACTCACGTTGAGCCAAAAACTCGTGTAATTGCTTGGTTTTTTCTGGTGCAAGCGAGCAAACTTTTGCAAACAATGCGAAAGTCTTTTGGTCATACATCGAGAACTCTCCGACCGAACAATCGCACGTCGAAGAATCTTCGGGCAAAAGCATCGTAGTCGAAAGCGTTCCGAGACTAGATTTAAAAAACACCAAAAGCAAAGATAATATGCTTATTCGTACAAAATTTTTCATACACTTGCCCTCAAAAAGTTTCAAAACATATTGAGGGCGAAATTAGCATGCAAAAACTAAAAAGTCTCCACAAAAAAAATATTTAAAAAAAACTCCATTCAATGCTCTGATGACTACTATACAACAAAATTTAAATCGATACGTTTTGGTTATCGTTTTGCGCAGACTATTAGCAAGATTCACTAAGCTTCGCCCATCAACCAGACACGCCCTGAGAAATGTTTGTAGGTACGTATTACTTGAATGTATAGCAAGGTCCATTAAACATTGCACATGTAACACTCCTGCTAATGGAGCTGATAATCCAAAAAACCATACAAGAATAAGAATAAAGATTGATTGTACAATCAAAAAAAATACATCTCGCAAGAAACGACCAAGAAGCAGAGCCAACCTACTTATGGGTGTAACACGAAAACGCTCAATGCCCCCTGAACGTATGTCATCGATAAGGCAAAAGCCACCAAACGCTGTTCCATACATCGCAGTCATAATCGCTTTATCTGTAGATCAAAATTATTTTATGACTTTATCATTTGATGTTGTTTTTTGAATTAATCATTGCAACCGTCGCATTGCGTTGGTCATTTTGATCACGTCGCCAGGAGCAATAGTGTGTGTGGCATATGGTACACACATGATGTGTGTCATCGATGTTGTGTGCAGGCACACCCGCCTTGAGCATACGATTTTTGACATAACCAACAAGATCGAACATATGCCCATGGCTTTGTTTGACAAAAAAAGACGCTACACAAGGATCGCCCGTTTGTGCGCAAAAATCATCGCTTACTTGATAACAACATGCTCCACCGCATGGTCCGATCATACATTTTAAATCCTGAGCACAACAACCAAACCGTGTTCCCATGGCGTCAAAACATGTTTCTATTACTCCACTAACAGCTCCACGCCAACCCGCATGAATCACCGCAACAACTTGTTTTGACTCATCAATACAAATTATCGGCACGCAATCGGCAGTTAATACACCGATAGCAACGCCCGGAACATTGGTTATTAAAAAATCACCTGGTCTTAGACAAAGTTCATTACCACTCAGAGGTGCATCAACGACAACACCAATCTTTCCGTGTATTTGTTCTAAAAGAACTAGAGATTTTGCCCCTATTTTTTGAGCAAGCTGCTGATATGGCATTTCATCATACGGCGCGCAACCTGTTTTTTTTACCAAGCCATCGATTGCATCACCAAAATAAAACATACAGAACATCGATATATCCTCATCCATTCACAAGAACATTAGAAGACACATCAAAACTATGCGCACCATGAGACGATATTTCAGTAATGTGATAGAAAGGATCTTCTCGTTTTTTTAGTATCGTAAGAGTTTTACCAACATCGTCCAGTTTAAGCCGCACAAAAATATTTTTTTGAATTGATCGATACATAGTAGTCAATAAGGAAATCAAAAAATCACAAGAATCGCCTTTAATTCCTACCAGGTTAAGCTCCCATACGCAGGTATCTTGCATATTAATTTCATAAAAAAGCATCCCGATCACTCTATAAAATTGCTCCCCAAGATCATGGCAATCGAGCGTAAGCAAAGAATTATCTTTATTGAGAAGAACATAAGCAGAAATAGCATGTATGTGCCCGAAAGACAAAACCGCCAAAGCATTTGTAAGCATATCTATCGGCTGAACAGACAACACTGCAGGGATACTCGGGCCAGCTTCAGACAATTTCTGTCCACACAAGTTCACATGAGCCATTTGAGAACATAATGCTTTTTCAGGATCAAAAAAAGGTTGAGGATTTTGTTGTTCCATTGAATGTATTGGTATGATCAAAAACAACAGAATGGTTAAAAGAAGCTTCTTCATCACAATCCCCATTAAAGCTGGTTGAAATACATCGACTATTACCAGCGTAAATGAGCAGCTAAAAAAAGTAAGAGATGTTTATGAAAAACGTTTTTTTGATGCATAAAGACATACAAAATTAGAATGAAGTTGGCTTTTTATTGCTTTTCATCAGCAATTTCTTCTAATTGCTTACACCATACATCGCGTTCATTCTGAAAAACACGTACTAACCTATAGGATACTGGCTCATATGAACTATTTTTTATGCATAAGCATGACCACGAAAAATTATTTTCTCCAACAAAATGTAACATATTTATTGTTTTACATTGGTTCATACATGTTTTCATTTTAGAAAACAAATCGGCACGAATCTCATATGGATCTACGCTCATATGCAAAAACAACACGGCTGCTACACATATGTCAGCGTGACTTAATACTTCAAAAAAATCATTTATCGTACAAATAACCGAGTGAGGATTGGTAATCTTTGTACAATCAAAAAAAAACTCATGGGTTGTTGCATATCGTTTCATAAAATCACAAAAATCCAAAGTTCCTTTTTTTATATATATTTTTCGTTCTGGAGCAAGAAGACCGAAACCATCTGTGCTAAAATCGCATTTGTGTAGATTTTTATTAAATTCACTCGTACGAGTTGCAACATTTTCACACGCATTCATAGACTTGGCGCCGCAAAACATACCTAAAAAAAATATCGCCATTGCAACACGATTAATCATCATACCCCCTCTCAAACCATATATTAACGGTCATGCTTGAGGGTATTATTTTGAATCTGAAAAAGTAAAGGGTTTTACACTAACAACAGTTATTTGGGAACTAAAAGCATATTTTGTGATAAACTCTATCAACAATCTACATGCCTTTTTCATCAATTATGGCGAAAGCCATGGTGCGTCATAAAGTAGTACGGCCTTTTAGAGGCGTACCAAGACCGCACTATTTTAGGCCCGCTCAAAAGTGTTTTTTGTTTAAAGCCTCGGCGTAGGCTGGGTGGACCTCGCTATATCTATCATAAAATTACTGTTTATCTCACACAACACAAAATCTGTTAAAATGTGTAAAAAGTGATTTCCAATGGCATAAGAACTTTACCCCAAAGGACGCCCTATGCATTTTGGTGAATATTCCATTCGTGCATCAATTAAAACTGATGCATCTGAAATACTGTCTTTATACAAAAAAGTTGCACAGCTCACACCAGGAGGACTCGTTCGTACGCCTGAAGAAATAACACAAGACTACGTCAATACATTTTTATCAAAAACGCTTGATCATGGATTAGGATTTGTCGTTACAAACACCGAACATAAAATTATTGCCGAAATACATACATACTCATTAGGCATCAAAGCCTTTAATCATGTATGGGGAGATTTGACCATTTGCGTAGATCCTGACTACCAGAACAAAAAAATTGGCTCAACACTTTTTGGATACCTTCTCGATCAAATTACTCAAAAATATACGCATATTCTCAAAGTATGCATTGTCGTTCGATCAACAAATCAACGTGCTCGTCATGTATACGAAAAATTAGGATTCATTCAAGAAGGCTTATTCGCTCGCCAAATTCGTGATCAACAAACAGGTCAATTTATTGACGACATTCCATTTGCCTGGTTTAATCCTGGCTACCAAAAAGATTAAGGACCACACATGAAAAATTACGCTCACGAGTATGCGCTTTCAGTGAATAATCCATCAAAATATTGGCTTGAGCAATCAAGCAATATTGCATGGTCAAAAACGCCAACCCGTGGCTGCTCGTACAATTGGGAATCAACTAAAGGCACCATTTTTACCGAGTGGTTTGCAGACGGAGAACTTAACATCACGGTGAGCTGCCTTGATAAACACGCACAAAACACGCCCGAAAAAGTAGCTTTATTATGGCAAGGTGAACAATCAGATAATGTACACACATACACCTACAAACAACTGTTGGAAGCTGTATGCCAGTGCGCACACATGCTTACCAACCTGGGCATTAAAACCGGAGATATCATTGCGCTCTTTATGCCCATGATCCCCGAAACCTATATCGCGACACTTGCCTGTGCACGCATTGGGGCTGTGCATAGCATTATTTTTAGTGGCCTCAGCGCACATGCCCTTGCAACACGCCTTAATGATCTCAAAGCACAAACGCTCATTACCGCAGCTTCTGCCGTGCGTAATGGCAAAAATATTCCTTTACTTGATAGTGCCCGCCAAGCTCGCGCATGCTCACCAAGTATCACGAAAACAGTGGTGATCAATCATGATGAACAAAGCTCGCTCGAATCGGATGAGTACAATTGGCATACAGAAATTAACAATCTTCCAAAAACATTTGAGCCGGTTATTCGCCATGCTGAAGACGCTCTCTTTATTCTTTACACCTCAGGATCAACAGGCAAACCGAAAGGGCTGGTGCATACCTGCGGAGGATACATCCTGTACGCATCCATGACACATAAACAGGTATTCGATATACAACCAGAAGATGTGTACTGGTGCACGGCGGATATTGGTTGGATCACGGGTCACAGTTACGGGCTATATGGACCGCTCTCGAACGGCTGTACAAGCATCCTTTTTGAGGGAGTACCAACCTACCCACAACCAGATCGTTACTGGCAGATTATTCAAAAATATCGTGTAACCAAATTTTACACCGCCCCCACCGTAATTCGCCTGCTTGCACAAGCGGGTACAAAATGGCTTGAGCCTTACGACTTATCATCTCTCAAAATACTTGGCAGCGTTGGTGAACCACTGGATCCCACAAGCTGGCAGTGGTACCACACACACGTAGGTAAAAATCGGTGCCATATCGTCGACACCTGGTGGCAAACAGAAACGGGCGGCGTCATGCTTTGTGCACTACCTGGTGAGCACAAAACGCAAGCAGGCACAGTTGGACAACCATTTTATGGCATAAAACCTACCCTTGTTTCTGCAACAGAAGATCGCTCTATCACAGATCTCTGTATTACCCAGCCTTGGCCAGGCATTGCACGAACCATTTTTAATGATCATGATGCGTACGCAAAAACATATTTCACCGCCCATTCTGGCATGTACACCAGTGGTGATGGTGCATTTTTAGATCATGACAATTACGTTATTACTGGCCGCATTGATGATGTACTTAATGTATCAGGACATCGTATAAGTTCGGCTGAAATTGAAGGTGCAATCGTCAAACATCCTACATGCGCCGAAGCGGCAGTCGTTGGCCAGCCGCACCCGATTAAAGGTGAAGGCATTGCCGCTTTTGTTGTTCTTAGTGCTGATTGCATTGAAACCGCAAAGCTACTGGATGAAATCAACCTATGCTTACGATCATGCATCGGACCCATCGCAAAAGTAGATTTTTTATATGTCGTTGAAGGGCTCCCCAAAACTCGTAGCGGCAAGGTCATGCGACGCATTCTCAGAAAAATTGTTCATGGCACTACAGACATAGTGGGGCTTGGAGACATATCAACGCTGCTCAACCCTGAAATCATTTCAGAGATTATTAATAAAATTATTCATGGCTAACAACCGCGACGTCTTTGCCATGTTTTTGCAATCTGATATAATTATTACAATATGAATATTTTTTTTTAAAGCGTGTTTTATTTTTAGGAGAAAAAATGGACTTACTACTCGCTATCGTTGCCGGTATCGCAATTTTTATGATTCTCGTCTTTTTGTTTAACTTAAAAATTGTGGAACAAAACACCGTTTTGGTTATAGAATTCTTGGGAAAATTCAACCGCATTATGGAAGCTGGGCTTAATTTTAAGATACCGTTCCTTGAACGCGTTGCTGAACAAGTTTCTCTACGATCACAAAACTTTGCGCTCAAGGGTCATTATCCATCACAGGATAAAGTAATCGTGAATGTAGCAACCAACCTGATTTTTACGGTTAATCCTTCAATAGAAGGAATCAAAAAACACGCGTATGCCCTGCTTAACCGCCAAGACTCAATCGGCGCTGTTATAGAAAACTCACTGAGAACCTATATCGCTAAAGAAACGCATGAGGGCATCCTTGAGAAAAAGGAAGAGCTCGCGATGCATATACGCTCGGACATGGAAAAACAGTTTGATGAATGGGGTATGAAGATTATGAGCTTTCAGATAACTCAGGTCGACTTTCCACAAACGATTACCAACGCCATGTCAGAGGTTGTCGCATCACAACAGTTACGCAAAGCTGCAGAGAACAAAGGGGAAGCCTTTAAAATTCAGGCAATCAAAGAAGCTGAAGCTGAAAAAGAACGTAAAAAACTACAAGGCGAGGGTATCGCACTTGAACGTGAAGCGATTGCACGTGGACTTCGTGAATCAGTAGAAATGCTTCAGGGCGCCACGCATCAAAGTTCCGAACAGATATTATCCATTCTTACCCTTACCCAATACCTTGATACGATGAAAGGTATCGGCTCAGCAAATAACTCAAAAGTGATTTTTATTGACTCAAGTGTTGGCAAAACATCTGAGCTCATGCAGCAACTTATGAGTGCCATGGAATCAAAAACACAAAAGTAAATACACTCTTAATTCATGCATACTATGGCAAAAGCCATGGTGCGTCTTTGAGGACCGCACTATTTTAGGCCCGCTCAAAAGTATCTTTTGTTTGTGTGATTAAATCACACTATTCATGATCACGAGTGTGCATAGCTTAGTGGGCTTCGCTATAAAAAGGCGTTTACCATAATTATTTTAAAACTATTGCTTATTTGTCTTTATTTGTAATAAAATAAATAATTGACAATATAAACAAACAATATAAAGGAGGTTTCTATGAAAGGTCAAAATTTGTTGCTTCTGCTGCTTTGTACATGTGCAGTCCCTCAGATCATTGGGATGGAACGAGTTTCTGCGAAAACTGGTAATAAAACAGCACCAGAAAAACATTTAAAGGAAAAAGACAAAATTGAGATGGAGGCATTGGCGGCTCGTTGGGGAAAAATGGAAGAAATTACACCTGAACAAGGAGAGAAAGCAATGCAAGACCTCAATGATATGTTCGAAAACATGAATCAAGAATTAGAATATCGGCAGAGCATGACGGCCTACACAAGTGAAGGCATGCCTTTTCAAACAAAATACACACCTGAACAAAGAGAGAAAGATCTTACTGCCATGTTAAAAAAAATGTCTCAAAATCCACAAAGGGCCAAAAAATAACGTCAAAATCATTTACGCCTCGCTTTGCTGCTGTTTCCACAAGAACGCATAATACCCATCTTGAGACAGCAGCTGCGAGTGCGAGCCCTGTTCAAGAATTTTGCCCTTATCGAGCACGATAATGCGATCGGCATGTGCAACTGTTGTTAACCTATGGGCAATGATAAGCGTAGTTAAGTCTTCAGAGAGCACGCGCAAATTATGACTAATCTCACGCTGAGTATATGCATCAAGCGCTGAGGTTGGTTCGTCAAAAATATAAATTTGTGGTTTTTTAAGGAACACGCGCGCTAGGGCAATACGTTGCTTTTCGCCACCCGAAAGGGCAAGACCACGGGTGCCAACCATCGTTTGATAACCATCTGGCAAGCTTGTAATAAAGTCTTTTAAATGCGCAAAACGAACGGCATTCTCAACGTCCTGCTCGGTTGCGTCTTGATGTCCATATACAATGTTATCGTAGATCGACATATCAAAAAGCGTTACATCTTGAGGCAAGATACCAATGGATGCGCGCAGAGAATCCTGTTTTATATTTCTGACGTCTTCACCATCAATAAACACTGCGCCCGAGCTTACATCGTAAAAACGAAACAACAGTCGCGCAATGGTTGACTTACCAGAACCGGTTGAGCCCACAATGGCAAGAGTTTGACCAGCGGGAAGCTCGAACGAAATGTCATGGAGCACTTTACGTTGTTCTTCATACGCAAAAGAAACATTACGAAACTCGATTGTGGGAGATTTTTTCACCACAGGCAATGCCATCGGTCTATCTATAACTTCTGGGGATATGCTCATAAGATCGAACACATACTCCATGTCCACAAACCCTTCGCGAATTTTGCGCACCATGTACGGAAAATTGTTCGCAAGTGAATCAAGCGACTGAGTAAAATAAGTGTGAATAGCAACAAAACCACCAATGTCTAAATCACCCCAAACAACCTTATAAGCGAGAAATAGCGTAAAAAGAAAAAGGCTTATACCCATAACCAGACCACCGCCACCGTACACCCCAACAAAACTAAAAATCCACCGGCGACTTGCAGCGCGTTCGCGATTTTCCAAAAGTTTGTCACACAAAGCATGCTCATAGCGATGTGATGAAAAATATTTAACCGTTTCAAAGTTTGAAAGACTCTCAACTATCCATGCACTGGTTTTATTATGTACGTCATTAAATGTACGCTGATACGTCGTCGATTTTTCTACTGCCAATAAAATGTAAACGCAGTATGCAAGGGACGCTGAGACAAGCATTGCAGCATATGTCCAACCATATAAACGTCCAAATACTATTCCGGCAGAAAATAGTTCTATCACCGTAGGTATCACATACAAGCCCATAGCCCAAAAGAGTTCTGGTAAAGCGTTCTGAGCACGGTTAATAGCCGACAGTACCGCACCGGTTTTGATGCTTAAGTGAAACTTAAGAGACAAAGTATGCAGATGATCAAACAAATCAAGGCTTAATCGTCTCACTGCCCGCTCAAGAACACGAAATATAATCGCGTCCTTAACCTGAACAATCACTGCGCCGATAGTCCAAAATATTCCGTATCCCCCTATGATCAAGGGTACAAGGACTGAGACGTGCTGAGAGCTCATGCTCTTAACCGCATATCCGAATAAAAGCGGTGTTATAATATTAAGAGCAATGCCACAAAACACTAAAACTACCGCGGTTACCAGACGCAAACGCAAACGCCAGCCGTTATTCCACACGTAGGGAAGAAGCGTCTTAAGGACTGACCAACTCGATCTACTCATATATACTAATATTCTTCCATTATTTTTTTCTTACTTTGCTCTGCTGAGCCCACAAACGGGCATACATGCCGTCAAGAGCAATAAGCTCTTCGTGGGTTCCTTGCTCAGCGACCTTGCCCTTATCAAGAACAATAATGTTATCAGCATGAATCACCGTTGATAACCGGTGAGCAATAATTATGGTCGTTTTAAGTTGCGATATTTCTTCAAGACTTTTTTGAATCTCTTTTTCGGTTTTTGTATCAAGAGCCGAGGTGGCCTCATCAAAAATATAAATTGCAGGCTGTTTGAGCAACACGCGCGCAATACCTATACGTTGTCGCTCGCCTCCAGAAATTTTTGCGCCACGCTCACCCATCATCGTAAGATATCCATCGGGCAATCGTTCAATTAAATCTTTAAGTTGAGCCATCTGAACAACTTTTGCCAAATCTTCTTTGGATGCTTCAGGACGAGCATACATAATATTTTCAAGCAACGTAGTATTAAATAATACCGTGTCCTGAGGAATTATGCCTATCATCCTTTGCAAAGATTTTTGGGTTACCATTTTTATATCAATATTGTCGATTTTTATCACACCACTGGTGATGTCATAAAAACGATAGAGCAATCTGCCGATTGTCGTTTTTCCCGATCCTGTTGCACCAACAAATGCAACCGTTTGCCCAGATTTTACCTCAAAGGTCACCTCATCTAAAATGATTCGGCGCTTATCATATGCAAAGGTTACATGATCAAATATGATCGAAGGGTTGTTTACCCATAAATCCAAGGCTCCTGATGCATCAACTATTTCGGGTTTTTGATCAAGCAACTCAAAAACGTGTTGCAAATCAATAAGCCCCTCACGCGCTTTACGCAATGTATATCCAAAATAAGCGAGAGGAAGAACAAATTGTAACAAGTAACTGTTTATGGTTACAAAATCACTCACCGTTTGTGCATTAGTAAAAACCATTTTACCTGATAAATACGTAAGCAGTATAAGCCCGCAACCTATAAGAATAAACTGACCTATCTGTACATACTCGCTTCTCAACCATCGTTGAGTTGCGGCATTCTCTTCTTGAGCGAGTAATTTATCACATTGCTCAAATTCATAATCATGATTTGCAAAGTATTTTGTTGTTTCATAATTAATAAGACTATCAACAATACGCGCACTCGTTTTTTTTCGTATTTCGTTATACTCCTGCTGTGCCTTTGTTGACCAAGTTATCGCAAAATAACTAAAAGCAGCATAGCTCGCAAGAATTGATAAAAGTAACACACCATACACTGCACCATACAAATACCACAAAACACACGCTGAAATAATAATTTCTGCAGTAGTTGGTCCAATCATCAAAAAAAGTCCCCAAAAAATATCAGGCAATGCGTGTTGTGCACGATCAAGAGCACTGATGATCGCGCCCGTTGATTTTTCAGTATGAAACCGTTGCGAAAGCGTATGAAGGTGTTTAAAAAGGTTTCCAGTTAATAAACGAGCTCCACGGTTCAGCAAACGAAAAAGTACTATTTCGCGAAATGATGCCATAACCTGACTTAATGTCCATATAGTACCATATGCTAATAAAGCCACGAATACCAAAGCCCATGGTTGTTTAGTAGATAGCATTGCAATAGCATGCCGTAATACCAGAGGAATGGAGACATTCAAAAACAAACTCATTGCCACGAATATCAAACCAAAAACAAGCCGCACACGCAGCTTCCAATCGTTTCCCCATAAAAATGGCACAACACGTCGCAATGTTTGCATCGTGGTCATACCCATAAGAACCTTTCCATTCGTTGTCAAAAGCTCAAAAAAATCAAAACATTTAGCATAGCCCATTGAGACCAAATGTAAAAATAAACATTGTGCTGATGCTGCTTAAACACGCATGTTCACTTTAGTACGTCAAGATCCCATCATATAATGGTGTTTGCCATACAAAGAATATAATAAACAACCATAATAAAGAAAGGGCTATGTGCTTAACAATAATACTACACCATGAAATTAAAAACTTTTGTTTTTTCATTTTTCATAAAAAAAAGCCTAAAAGAAAATTTAAAAAAGGACATTATTCGATATCTCTGTGCCTCTTGAAAATTTGAGTTATACTAGTGAAAGTATCTCTGTACTAGTAATATTTTTTTGAAAGCGCCTCTGCATGCGAAGAAAAAAGGGTTATTTTTCGATCTCCGCAGTAGCTAAAATGTTTTCGATACATCAACAAACAATACGTTTGTATGAAAAAGAAGGGCTCATCAATCCCAAACGTTCAGAGGGTAACACGCGCCTTTTTTCGGAAGAAGACATTGAACGACTCGAAGAAATAATCCATCTAACCCACAAAATGGGTATCAATATCGCAGGCGTTGAGATGATTCTGCGCTTGCAACGCCAGGTACAAAAGCTTCAAAAAGAAATGAACACAATGTTTGAATCGATCAACAAAGACTTAGCTCAACAAAATGCCGAAGCTCAAAAAATGGCGCATGATACGGCAAAAAAAATATCGCAGTTCAAAATAACACCGCTTCTTCCTGCTGTGCATAAACAAAAAAAAACTACTTAAAAGGACCGTATGTCACAAAAAAAAGTCACCTTGGACTCTGAAAACGTTTCAATAACTGAAGAAACCTTGCAAACTATCGAATGGCTCGTTGAGTACGATCAAGAAATACTTAAAGCGCTTCTGTTACGTACATATCAAAAACGTTGCGCCTATGAAATTAACCAAATGCAGCAACTTGATCCTCAAGAAACTGTTTTAAAATTGCTCTCACTCGTCGATATACTGCACCAAGAAATTATTGAGGAATCCGCTGCTCAACATGTTTTGCAGAATGCATTGATACCAACCATAAAACAACTCGATACCAGCTCGTTCGGTAAAAAAACCGTCGAACAAAGTACACACAAGGCCCTCACCAAAAAAACAAAGATGTTGTCCAAAGAGAACAAAAAAGCGATCCTTTGCCGTGAACTTTTACGTCGCTGGAAACCCACAAAAAAACAATCGCCCCATTAATCTCTTTCATTCAAGCTCAGGCAAACTTTTTCCCTGAAAAATCTTCTTGTTATTTCTTTTTTATATTTTTATTGCAAAATGGAAATAAAAAAAAGTATGCTCAAGGCATAACAGGATACAAGATTTGATTCTTTTAGGGGGAGAAAGTTATGAAACGTTTACTCGTAACGGTTGTTGCGGCCTGCTTGTTCATCAATCTGTATCTCACGTACTCTATTCAGACGGGCAAAAAGACTACCGATGCCACGCAAAATATGGCAACAAACATGCAGCAGTACCGGGATAAAATTGCAGCGGAATTTATGATCGATACAACGATAGCTCAATCAAAAAAGCCTAACGCATCCAGTGCGTCTTTTAGTTGATGCAATGGCAGACCAATAAGTGTTGAACAAGCTCCTCGTATATCACGCACAAACAAAACTCCAGGTCCCTCCATTGTCATAGCACCCGCAGATACAAGTGCTACAGGATTGGCCATAAGGTACGTATCAATCATTGCGTCAGGTATATTAATAACACACCATGAGCTATCGACAGAAACATAACGCCCGCCAACACATTCCCAACATTTTTTTTCAGAGCAATACCGACGTCGTTCCACGCAAAAACCTGAGTGCGCATATAACCCTGGACGCATGCATTTAATTTTTGCAACAGCATCAGCATAATCGAGAGGCTTGCCATGCACCTGACCGTACATATCTTCGAGCATTGAGTCAGCCGTTACCACATAAATGCCATGTGAGAGTTCCTGCGCCGAAACATCTTTTATATCGGGCATAACAACACAATCCATTTTGGCGTTTGCAATAAGCTTCACAAGAGTCTTTGGATTATTGTCTGGCACAGAAAGACTGCGCTCGTCACATGTTTGGTCCAAAACCACAACCTCAAAACAAGCATCATGCAAAAGCTTTAAACGCGCTTTTGATCCGGAGGCTAAAAAAATACGGTGTTTATATACTTTTACTGGCGGCACAGGAAACCTTTCTTGACCAAATAAAGGGCACATAAGTATTGGAACAAGAACTAAAAAAACACGCTCTACATATTTTGCCATATAAACCCCACTCTTTTATTTTTTCCTAAAACCTTTTCAAAACTACATGCTCAATCAAAAAAACCTGCGGAATTTATGATCGATACAACGATAACTCAATCAAAAAAGCCTACGGCATCAAGTGCGTCTTTTAGTTGATGCAATGGCAGACCAATAAGTGTTGAGTAAGCACCGCGTATTTCACGCACAAACAAACCTCCAGGTCCTTCCATCGCCATGCCCCCAGCGCACCCAACGGCTATCGGTTGAACCGTAAGATACAACTCAATCTTGTCATCAGGAATATCTAAAAAACACCAGGCGCTGTCAACAGAGTTATACCGCTCACCCACACGCTCCCAGGATTGTTTGAGCTCGGAGTATTTTCTTTTTTCTACGCAAAAACCTGTGTGCACAAAAGAGCCCTCGCGCATGCTTTTTATTTTTTTAATCGCATCGGCATAATCATCAGGCTTGCCATGCACCTGTCCTTGCATATCCTCAACCATTGAGTCAGCAGTCACAATATAAAGACCCTCACACTCATGCTCAGCAAGTGTTTCTACCTGTGGCATAATCACACAATCCATCTTGATGTCCGCAATAAGCTTAACCAGGTCTTCTGGGTTATTGCTTGGCACGGTAACACTACGCTCATCACAGATTTGATCTAAAACTGCAACCTCAAAATATGCGTCCTGAAGCAATTTTAAACGGGACTTAGAACCAGACGCCAAAAAAATACGATGTTTATATACCGACATAGATCAACTCATGGTTTTAAATTTAAGCTATACAGACCCTTTTTTAGCAACGAAAAAGGCGCACGTTTTTCACGCACGCCTTTATAAATTTTCTTTGGCTGGGGCGGAAGGATTCGAACCTCCGAATGCCAGGACCAAAACCTGGTGCCTTACCGCTTGGCGACGCCCCAAAAACCCCTAAAAACCAAAACTTAATAGTCTTCGCCAACCGGTGTAAATCCACCCTCGGTGATCACTTTGTTGTATTCCGCGATGATGCTCGACTCGATCATCTGACGCATTTCCGTGTTCAGTGGATGCACGATATCACGAAAGGTGCCATCTTTCTTTTTACGTGACGGCATCGAAACAAACAATCCCTTATGACCTTCGATGATTTTGAGGTCGCGAACAATAAAACTGTTCTCAAAAACGATCGTCGCATACGCCTTAAGGCGACCTGCTGAGGATACGGGGAAAATTTTAATCTCGGTGATGTTCATGGTGTAACGCTTTCCGTAGATGTACACACACTGTCCAAAAAAAACAACTGATTATTAAACTACGAATCCTACACGATGTTGTCAAGAAAAAATGAGTATTTTTTTTCTTTTTTTGTTTTTTATCCAAAGCAGTGCGTCGTTTTTTTATTATAATTCAACGCGCGATATAACCCCATGCAATTTCTCCGCCGGTTAGTTTGTACAACTGTACATACGCCGGCGTGATTTTTTTTAATAAGCATTGCAAACAAAGGTGCTTATTTTA
>LCAT01000023.1 GCA_000996695.1 candidate division TM6 bacterium GW2011_GWE2_41_16
CCTCGCGATGGACACCCTTGCCTTAAGCTAATGGCTACGTTGCCGCTCGCCAATTGGGGACTTTCACCCTTGAGGTCGCGCCCGTGCCGGGCGCACAAAGAAAAGACCCGAAATTTTTAGTTCCGGGTCTTTTCTTTGTCTATAGATACACAAATCTTTAGAATGCATGTCCTGATGCATAAGGCAACAGAGCCATTGCGCGCGCTTTTTTAATTTCGCGAGCAACTTTGCGCTGGTATTGTGCACAGGTGCCTGAAATACGTGCAGGCAAAATTTTGCCGCGCTCGGTAATAAACGACTTAAGCAATGCAACGTTTTTGTAGTCGATCGCTGAAGTTGGTATCTCACCTGAAGAAAAACGGCAACGTTTTGCTGAGCCATACGAAGAACGACGTGCTTTCTTACGAAGCAAGCGCGTGCTTATCTTTAATTTTGCTTTTTTAGCCATGGTATTAAACCTCATTATTCAAATTTTTGTGACCCGCTCACATATACTCATGTTTTATGTGATTAAATCACGTTATTCAAGGGTAAAATCAGAGGGTTTCGCTTTACGCTTCAGCGCTATCTGCTGCTGAAAACTCTTCAATTTCTTCTTGGGTCATCGTGTTGTTTTCGGCACTATGATCAGCGTTATCTGCTGATTGTGAGCGAAACTGTCTATCTTTACCATATCCACGTGGACCGTATTCACGACCGCCTGTTTCTCTGGCACGTGAACCACCTTCTTCAAGTGACTCAGGACGTTGGTACGCAAGAGGTGCGTTTGCATCAAGCTTGGTGATAACATAACGCATAACAAGATCGTTTAATTTAATCTTGAAAAGTGCATCAACTTCTTTGAGCAAGTCGTTACTGAGAGTATCAGTTTCAAAGCGCATCAAAAAGTAAATACCAAACTCATGAGCTTTAACTGGATATGCCAAACGGTATTTGCCCCAACGCTCATATGAGAGAAGTCTGCCACCGTTGGCACTGATTAATTTGGTCAATGTTTTTTCAATTGACTCTGCCTCACCTGATGTGAGGTATGGACCTGTCAAGAAAAGCGTTTCATAACGATACGCCATAATTACACCTCTAACTGGAAGGTTTTTAAAGACCTACATAAAACTGCTGCTCAACTCAAGCACGCCATTTTTTATGTTTAGTTACATTGCTTTTTAGTATATAACGCTCTTAATTTAAGCACAATTATGGCTTCGCCATTTTTGACGTTTACCCCTAGAACATATACGTCCAGCGCGACGTACTATGTCTTAATATTTCACCCGGGTTAAGGGCTAGGCCCTTATGGGTCAAGGGTGAAACCCTTTTAAATTCTCTTTCATAAAAAAACAGCGCTCTTCCAACACAAAAATCAAACTCGTGCAAACTTCAACAACTTTTTGAAAAACTAACAATCAGGGGTGAACAACATTTTTTTTAGGGGAGATCAAAATCATGCTCGGAACAAAAAAATTAACCTTGCTGTTTTACCTACTTTGCTCACCACTGTATGCCGCATCAGTATGCGTGTTTAATTTATCAGATGATCCGCATACCATCCTGTTACGCCCCCAAAAAGGTATGTTACGCACCTGTAGAAAAGATATTACAAAAATCACAGCACCAAACAATGTACATATTGATCAGATTGGCGATACAAGCAAACTTGTGACACATGATAAAATAGGTTTTAGTATGTGCTCAATAGAATCAATTACGATAGACCAAGAAACAACGATCGATCTATCAAATAGCTCGGTATTTGATGAATATTCATTGTATATTTTTGATACACCACACGAACATATACTTCGCAAAAGCATGGACAAGTTCGAGTTTATAATTAACAAAGAACACACAGAACAAAAAAATCAAAGCACCTTAAGTATGATTCAACATGTATTTCAGGACTCGTTCAATTACAAAGGCTGCCTGTTCGATCTTGACCATACAGGTTCTGCGTTTACAGAAAACCCACGTATTATGCAGGCACTTAAAGAAAAAAAATAAAAATAACTGCGATTCACGATTATGCAGCAGTAGGCCTTCTGATTACTGGTATTGATCACGTTCTTTGTCACCGGGTTAAAGGCGAGCCCTTATGGGTCAAGGGTGAAACCCTTATTTTCTTTATCATTTTTTTTCACGTATTCTAAAAAAATATTCTAAATAATACGCACAAAAATAAACTATTTTTAAAAGAGTTCTTAATGCATACCAAAATTTTTTCTGCTGCCACTATCGGCGTCCAGGCGTACAGCGTCGAGGTCGAGGTCGATTTATCATTCGGCTTGCTCAACTTTATGATCGTCGGGCTTGCTGATACGGCCATCAAAGAAAGCCGCCAGCGCATTGCAACCGCGCTCAAAAATTGTGGTGTCAAACTACCTGAGCGTAAAATCACTATCAATCTTGCACCGGCAGACCTCAAAAAAGAGGGCACACTTTTTGATTTGCCCATAGCCCTTGGCATCCTGCATGCGAGCGGAACTCTTGAGCTCACCGAACAATTTATACACGAAACCATCGTCATTGGGGAGCTTTCACTTGATGGGGCTATTCGATCGGTTCGTGGGGTGTTGCCCATCGCGGCGGACGCTGCACGCTTAGGCAGAAAAAGGATTATCGTCCCCAAAGAAAACATTTCTGAAGCATCACTTATTCCCAACATAGAAGTCATCGGCGTATCAAGCCTTTTAGAACTTGTTGCGCACCTGCGTAACGAACAGATCATCCAAGCAGCACCAAACTCATATGATACTGTTGTTGCACACAACAAAAGCACGGTCGATTATGCGGACGTGGTCGGCCAAAACCAAGCAAAACGAACCATGCAAATTGCTGCAGCAGGAGGGCATAACGTTTTATTTATTGGCTCGCCAGGGTCCGGTAAAACGATGCTTGCTCAACGCATTATTTCGATCTTGCCGCCCATGACCTTTAACGAAGTTCTTCAAACAAGTAAAATATACTCGGTCTGCGGAAAGCTCTCGGA
Source organism: candidate division TM6 bacterium GW2011_GWE2_41_16 (assembly GCA_000996695.1). Taxonomy (GTDB): domain Bacteria; phylum Babelota; class Babeliae; order Babelales; family Babelaceae; genus GWE2-41-16. The sequence goes on from LCAT01000023.1 coordinate 2,984, forward strand.
AAACAATCTGGTAACAAACCGTCCTTTTAGAGCACCGCATCATACCATCTCGCAGGTTGGCCTTGTAGGTGGTGGATCGTTCCCTCAACCCGGCGAAATATCTCTTGCACACAACGGCATACTCTTTCTTGATGAACTAGCCGAGTTCAAAAAATCGACACTCGAAGTTTTGCGTCAACCGCTCGAAGAACGCTCCATTACCGTATCACGCGCGCAGTACAGTGTAGTTTTTCCCGCACATTTTATGCTCATTGCCGCGCTCAATCCTTGCCCTTGCGGCTATTTAGGTGATTCACGCAAGCAATGCTCATGCACGCCTCAACAGATAGCCAAGTATCTCGATAAACTTTCAGGGCCTTTTTTAGATCGTATAGATTTGCAGGTAAGCGTTCCGTCAATCGATTTTGAAACTCTTACCCATGCTCACAAAAACGCCCAGGGGAACATATCGTCCGCGCAGTTATATGCGGGTGTTATGAAAGCACGTGCACGACAAGACGCTCGATTTGGCAAACCGGGCATGTACAATGCGAACCTTTCCTCAGACATGATTCAGTCAACCTGCGTACTTGAGCATGCTGCTGAAGAATTAGTCAAAAAAGCGTTTGAGCGCTTACATCTGAGCATGCGCGGCTACCATAAGCTCCTTAAAGTTGCGCGCACTATTGCGGACATTGAAGACTGCGATATTATTTCTGTAGCACACTTGCAAGAAGCGATCATGTACCGATCTCTCGACCAGACCTTTGAACGCAGGGGCTAACAAGGGTTTCACCCTTGACCCATTTTCCTGAACCCCTTGCCTGCCAGCCATAGCCTCCAGATACAACCGAGCACTGAAACATTGAACTGATTGAAACGCTCAGGGCGTATTGCCTGGGCGTAAGCTTATGCGCCTGTCCGCCGAAGTTTTAACGTAGGCCGGAACGGCTGAACCTGGCGACATAATATATCAAAACAGGCGAAAGACTGTGTTCGCGACTCCTCTTTTTTGTGCTAACGTAACGCCAACCGGTATTCCTTTGGCAAGCTTTGCTACAAAAAAAAGAGAGGGAAAGCACTCATGCGTATATTTTTTATTTGGTTTTGTTTGCTATTTTGCGTCTGTTTACAAGCGGTGACAAACTACACTGCATCACAATTTATTGCAGATCTTTATCCCGCTCTCACGGATGACACTATCATCACGTTCGACGTTCCTATGCATTTTATCGGATCCGTGCAACCGTTCGTGTTCAGCGGTAATTACACATTAACCCTGAAAACCGATCCTGCAAACCCGACAAACGCATACATACTTCTTGATACTACATCAACGCTCAACATCGCTACTTTAACAGCCAATCGCAGCATCATTTTTCAGGACACCATGCAACTGCGCATGCGCAAAGGACAACCAGGAATAAGTGCTGGTGCAATCATCGCTGCAGCTTCAACACCTCCTGGAGGTTCTATTATTTTTCAAAATCAAAGCAACATGATAACCGTTCCATAAAAAAGTGAGCTATAGTATGAAAAAACTTCGATATCTTGCCTTTGGCTGCGTGTTTTATGCGCCAATCTGTTTCGGCATGCACGGCTTCCCGGTTCTTTCATCAGGACTTTTAACCGGGAACTCGATACGATATATTCCAGATACCCTCCCACACGCGTATGGAGGGGCGGAATTATATAGTAGAAAAGCATCACGCGCTTTCGATGATCAAAAATGTGTTCTTTGTTGTGACTCAATCCCCTACATATTTTTTGGCAAAACGAACTTTTTGGCAGCCGATGCCTTTGCCAATGGTGAAGTCTCTTCATTTCTTAACCCTTGGCCGGGCGCATCGACATTGTATCCCCGAGCTCGCGCACAAGAACAAGGGGTAAACCTTGAAGCAGGTTTTGAAAAAAAACCTGAATGCTCAAAATGGACCTACATCCTTCATGGCTTTGGAACGTACCGTGACGTAAGAGTCTGCGAAAAATCTCCAAAAAATTTTGGACCTGGCGGAGGATCTGGTGTTTATGGAGGTCTCAGTGCGACAGACGTGTTTAAGTGTCACAATAACAATTTTGCCTATCGCTTTGACATGCTCAATCGACTACCGGTTGCTGCAACAGCCCCAGGCAACACCGTGCCCTTTGTATATTTTCATGACACTACATTCCCCGGCGATCCTTTGACCATATCAAACCAAGACTGCACCGAATTAAACAATAACCCCGTAAGCATTGTTCGCACACAATCATTGCCATCTCGACCATACGGCACAAGCCAAACAATTGTCGCAACGCTTCCAGCACTCAATGCATCAGGCACAAGTGGATCAGATGGAGTACTACAACGTTTTGTATCAACACAAAACTATACACCGCTTCAAAGCAATCCAAATCTGAGCAGTATGTGGATCGAATCAACGCATGATGCTACAGGAGCTCCGGTAATGCCTGCTCGAGTTATTCGTGATCATGTAAACGACCTTCTTCAAGACTTTGGGCCAAGCGCTGAGGCTATCTTTGAAAAAGCAGGCATGTACCTTGGTTCAATTCATCAAAAAGGCTTTACTGATGGTTACATCGATATTGGAGCACGCTATGAATCAAGTGAAAAATTCACCGTCGAAGCACGCGCTATTGGAGTTATCCCAGTTTCATGTGATTATGACCCCAAAAGAATTTTTGATATATGGTTAAGCACAGACCATTGGGGAGCTGGAGCTCTTGGAGCCTTACATGGACAAGCAGGATGCTTTAGTGGAGCTGTTGAGGCATATTGTATTTATTATTTTAAAGCGGTCGATGGCGCATTAATCCCCGTTGCTGGTAGCAGCGTTGCAAGCCTTGGCTATTTGGGGAACATAAAAGAATCTTGGACCAACTACAGTTTATCCGCTGATGTTGGCTTTGGCATCCAAAATGTATGTAACGTGCATCTCTTCGCAAGTCTTATTGGAAGCAGTCTGCCAGACGTTTCACTCTGCCAAAATACGGGTACTGATGCTCTGGGAACAACTACTCAATTTAACCTTCCGCTCTATACCGAAACGCAGTATTGGCAAGCTTTAACCGTTGGTTCTTTTATTGAGTTAATGCACAAACACATTGGTGGACGGATCGGGTTCAAACAGATCATCAGTGGGAAACGCGTCCCATATGCAACCGACTTTTTTTGTGCGCTTGGCTGCAATTTTTAGGAGAGACTTGTGATTAAAAAATTTTTACTATGTACATTTCTATGTATCGCACCACTCGCACGTGCTGCATTCACCTATGACGGCTTTATACCAACCCCTGCAAGCGGCGTACAACCTTCACCCAAAGCAAACGATCCCGAAGTGCAGCGTCCAGGGCAACGCGTATTCAGCATTTACCTGCCAGAAGAATATGCATCAAACCCAACAAAAAACTATCCCGTCGTATACTTTATGCACGGACTTGGAGGAGACTTTCAAACTGCTGAGGCTATGCTCCCGATGCTCAATACTCTTATTGAACGCGGGCAAATTATGCCTATGATCGTCATCGGTATGGACGCAAGCACACCACCAATTTTTACAGGGCTTGATCCTGACGGCACCTGGTATATCAACTCGACCTTTGTAAATAATGGGCAGTTTGAGGATTACATCTTCAATCAACTTATTCCCTACGTAGAAGCAAATTATCGCACGCTCACCGATTACACATCACGCGCGGTCATGGGCCACTCGATGGGAGGATTTGGCGCACTATATCTTGGACTACGACATCCTGACAAATTTATATCGATTGCATCGGATAGCGGTACCCCTTTTTGGGCACATATCACGAACGTAGTCAGCAGTTTAATCCCAGCACTCAAACCGGGAACATTAGATCCAAATCCTGATTTTCAGTATAATGCCGTCGACCTGCCTCTTTACCAAAAAAATGTGCTACCAGAGTGTCAGGCTGACACTGGTTTTGTAGTGCCAGGACCGTTTACTCCTCGAGATAATACAAACAGCGTCATCACCTACGCAGAAGCTTTTAGTCCCGATGCAGGACTACCTCTTGGCGTTGATTTTCCTTTCACCACAAATATTGTTAGCAGCAAACATCAATTGCCTTTTGTATTCCCAAATTATGTCATGAATCTTGATCCAACTATTTGGAACCTTTGGCAACAAAAAAATACCTATAAACTGATGCAAGATAATACTGGTGGCGTGCAAACAAGCGCCAAAACACAAACTATTTATCTGGATGGAGGTTCAAAAGAACCGATCAATGCAGAAGGTGCGCAAGTTTTTTCTGCTTTACTCAACACATATAATATCGATCATGAGTATCTTCTTTATGACGGAAATCACGTGGACTACATCGGAGAAAGCTCTCGATATGATCGATTTGGTACCAACATGATGCGCATATCTGCGCAGTTCGCTGGAACAGGAAAAACATTGCCCGATACGCGCATAAAAATAACGGGCAACTGCACGTTTGAATTCCATGACACGGCGCAATTTACCGTATCCTCAGGAACCATCGTAGGATGCGAGACTCCAGCAGTTCCCGCTTCTGCAACAAATAGTACATGGAAATTTTATGATGCAGCTCAAGGATTAATTTCAGGGGTCTTTCAGATTGGCAATCAACGAACCAAAGCTCAAGAAACTCTCTATGCAGGAAGCATCATAACCTCATCCATAGAACTTGATGGATCTGATGTCCTATTTGCTATTCAACAAGGTGGATTGCTCGGATTTGCTTTGGGCATCGAGGGCAAGAACTCAACAAGCTCAAACATGTGGGCGGTGAGCTCACTGCTTGATGTTACCTCTATCGAACTTCACGTAAAGCAAGGAACCTTTAAACACAACATTATCTTAAACAGTGATCAAAATAGCGGCTCGTTATGGGGCATGAGCAATACACCGCAATATACGTTCGAACTTTTGGATAGCGCACAATTTTTGGGCGGCGGAAGCATTATATCGATTGATACTGGTTACTACATGCATCCATTGGTACTCAACATGTTTTTGAGCGACCAAACTGCCGATATGACCTCATACTATCAGGACACTGCTTTCAATGTACGAAGTAAAGAAGTCACAACAGACTCATACGATACAAATATAAAAGGGTTTTACGGCGTACCACAAACACCAGCTCAACAGTACGTTAACGGGACCACGTGCGGAACGTTGTGCTCAGACTACATGTTTACCGATCCATCAAAACAAGCGCAGTTGCAGCCCGGAAATATTTACTCGCAATCGCAACTTTTTACTTTATTTGACGAGCTTTCTTACCCATCCCAACGCACCAAGCTTGCCGCTGTTGGGACTGATGGAACAATATATGTCTCATACCTCGCACCCGTACTTATCGCAAATCCGGGCTTTGACCCTTTTGATCCTGACTCAAAAGAGTTTGTGTATCAACTTGAGATACTTAAGCAACCGATAAGCTCGATATATCATGTATCGCGTTATCTTGATTGGCAAAAAGCGTTACGCACAGGGGTTGTCGGCGTACAGCTGTATACTGATGCTAACAATAACGTTCGCGTGCTGTGGGCATACGACCCAACACCGGATGCCTAAGGGGTTCACCCTTAACCCACAAGCCAAAGCCCTTAACTTTTCGGGCTTTAGAGCGCTCCAAAGGCAAATGCGTGGAGCCTTTGGGGACGAAGTCCTTGACCTGATGGCATAAGAAGCCCTTGCCTGCCAGCCATAGCTCCAGGGAAAAATAAGCATGTATTTCCTGGGCCGTAGGCTCCAGATGAAAGCTTCAGTGCGACGGCTGGACCCGATGAAAAAAATATAACAAGAACCATTTTGTCGTTGCATACGCATCGATAAAAATGGTTCTTGTTATTCTCTCGTTGAAAAAATTCAAAAATTATCTATAATTATTCTAAATGTAAATAATATTAATATTTGGAGAAACAACTATGTCTTTAAAAAAAATACACCTGCACTATTTACTGAGTCTATGTATCGGTTTTGCTTGCATACAAATACATAGCATGCAACAAACAATTTCAGCCGTAACATCGCAGGCTATCCATACAGCGGTAACAACTATCTATAAAAGCAAAATTGCACGATTAGCAGCACTCGGTTGCGCGGTAGCAAAAACACCTCAAATCATTGGACATTGTATTGGATCGTGTCCTATGAACTTGCAAGATATAAGAGTATGCGAAAACTCAAGAAACATGGTTATCTATGTGCACTCGTTCGCCCCTGCAAACATCACAGCTCAGGTAAAACAACAAGCACAAGACCTTGAACGCCTCTATCCACAAGATTACAGCATCAGAACATTTAATTTTGCTGATGCACGCGGTAATTTTTCATATGCCAATCTTGCACAAAAACGCGACATAATGAGACTTAAAGAAGTTATTGAACGTACTCCCGCAACGATAACAAATTTGGAACTTCATGGTGTATCACGCGGCACATCAACGATTATCAACACAATCGGCATGTACCCCGAGCTTATAGCAAAATATTATATTAAAGCGATAATACTTGATAGCCCGTTTGCCGATCCACACATGCTCATAAATCACCAAACAGCACGAGCGTTTGGCCCTGCACATAACATACCTGGCATACCACTTCTCTCACGCTGTTTAGTTCGTACATTTTTCTTGCAAGATCTCAAGGCATATGGGGTCACACCTCTCGCATCCTTGCAAAAAATATCTACAACTTTGCCCATCCTGCATATGTACTCAGAAGATGATCGTGTCGTACCGGTTGAACATGGCAATATGTTACTTGAGGCCTTTCGCGAAAAGCACATACACTACCAACGCGTACTCATTGGGCACGGTTTGCACTGCAGCCAAACATGAAATGCTTTATGTGGCTACGAATTACATGATTTTTTGCAGCGATATACACAAAACCCAGTAGTAACAAACTAAAAAAATATAAATTTTTTCATACGAAAGAATGTCCATGTTTAAAAAATTGTTTGCTCTTACTCTGTGCCTTTGTATATGCACCATGCAGCCTATGACAACCGTTTCTCGCGCTGCGTCAACTGCACTATATTCTGCATCAGGAAAAAAAATTATATCTACCCTGTATCGCAGTAAAATTGCTCGCACGTTAGCAATAGGCGCATTAGTTACATATGGCATACGAGCAGCTTTTCGTCTTGCAGGGCCATGCAAACCAAACATCACAGATATAAAAAAAAACAGCCTTGGTGCTGATGCAAACACGGCAGAAAGTATGGTCATATATGCTCATGGATTCGCCGCACCCGGCAATATAGAACCGTATATACAACAGGAAGCTCACCTGCTTTTTAAAACATATCCCAAAGAATACTGCGTTCGCTGTTTTTCCTTTCCCGATGCACGCGGCAATTTGGCATACGCAAATTTAGCTCAGCACGACGATATTAAGCGACTCAAATACGTGATTGAACAAACTCCAAAAAATATTAAACATTTGATTTTACATGGAGTCTCACGCGGTGCAGCAACTATTATCGTCACACTGGGAACATATCCTGATCTGATCGAAAAATATCACATTAAAGCTATTGTTATCGATTCACCGTTTGCCGACCCGCACATACCAATAAACAACGTTGTTAAACAAGTTCTCGGTCGAGCATACAAGATACCTGGCATTCCTGCATGTGTTAACGGTCTCATTCGCACGTTTTATATCCAGGGGCTGAGGGCTTACGGACCCACACCACTTACGTGTTTACGCAACATACCTACCAATCTTCCCATCTTGCATATGTACA
>LCAT01000024.1 GCA_000996695.1 candidate division TM6 bacterium GW2011_GWE2_41_16
AGATTATGAAACAGACCCATTTTCTTCAGAAAACTTTGTTATGATTTCTCATGCAATGACTATTCTTGCGAGGTTTTCAACACCATGAATACAGCTTCTAATATCAAAAAATTCATGAAATATTTCAAACAAAAAATAAACCGGGGAAAAACATTCGCATTATTGCTTTTTTAAACAGATTAACTATACTATAAAAGCCTAAAAATTATGTAAAAAAACAATAAGAATGTGGAAATTTTATGACTAAACAACTAAAAAAAACATATTTTTTTTTCACCTTGCTATTCGGGTTACATCCATTAGCTCATGCGATGGAAGTTGCGACATCTCAACCACAACACTTTTATCACATGCAAAACGTGAAAAAACATACTTCATGTGCTTACCAGTATGCCTCAGAGCATAAACAATTAGTAACAACAGCCGCAATCGGCCTTATTGCGCTCAATTGGTTGATTATCAAAAAAAGTCCTCGTAAACTTCCCCTTAAATTACTCGCTTATAACACTGCAGCATTAACGAGCTTGATTTCAGGACACCTTTGTTTTGAAAAATTTTCTACAAAACGCAAAATAAGCACATTTTTTAAAGCCGCAGCTGATGGAAACACAGAAAAACTTACGCCTTATACCAAAGACTCGCGCTTTAATCTCAATATAAAAAATCAAAACGGTAAAACAGCCCTTATGACGGCTGCAAGCAGTGCTCAAAATGCAGCTGTAAAAACTCTTCTTGATAGTCCCTACACAAATCCAAATATTCAGGATAGCGACGGCAATACTGCCTTTATGCTTGCTGCTATGCATAACGCTGATCTTAAGCCTTTTCTTGAAGCTCAAGTTGATGTTAACATACAAAATAATGACGGCAAAACAGCTCTTATGCTTGCTGTCGAGCAACCATTCAGCACAAGAAACATTTTTTTACTTTTACACACCCCAACAATTGATCTGACGTTACGCGATAACAATGACAATACGCCTCTCATTCTTGCCGTACAAAACAATCGTCTCGAAAATGTAGAAGAACTTCTTCGCAATAAAGGCATTGATCCAAACGACACAAACGATGGGTTAACAGCTCTTATGATCGCATCACAAAAAGGTTTTGCGCCTATTGTACGCGTACTTCTTGAAGATCCTCGCGTTGATAAAAATGTGCAGGATGATACCGGACACACTGCTATGAACATGGTGTTAGCTCAACAACAAAGACAAACAGCAACTGCATCCGAAAAAATTTCATACGAAGCGTGCTGCCGATTATTCTTTCAAAAAGATATTCAACACATGCGTCAGGCACCCTTGAAGGACCTTTGTAACGATTTTTGGCAAAACTTACAAAATTTTGATCGTTTAAAAATGATCGTTGCAGCCCTAACAGAAAAACTACACAATACTGAACCACAAAGCGAAAATATATACCTATGCTGGCAAAAGCATATACCATCGACCTCTGGCAGCGGAAGCAATGGAGTAAACGTTATACCAGACCCTACAACACCGTACACCATTCCCGTAGAGCTTTATAGACAGGCACAAACTCTCATTGCTAACAAAGGTGGTACACATAGCTACATAGCATGGGAAACGATCTTAAAAAACTTCTTTGATGCATTACAAAGTGAATATGTCATAGCACAACATTGTTTTGATTTAAGCCCAGATGATTTTCGATTACTATCAGGCGTTCTTCGAGGACCTCTCTGTGCAACTGGTCCAATACAATCTTTCGCTGATAAAAAATATGAAGCATACCTCACAGAACTTAATCAAAAAATTAACCTCCTGCCCGAGCTTGATAATGAAATACCAATACAAAACTACATGTCATCTTTGGATTTTTTGTTTGTTCAACAACGAATTGTTGCGCAAAAAATCAAGGACTTGGTTAATCTAACCAGAACCTATCACATCATACAAAGCATTATTCAAAAGAGCGCACGCCTACGAGCAATGACCGATCTTAATAATCTTGATACCAAAATATCAGCCGACCTAGGTATTACTCCAAGCCCCGCAGCAATGCACCTAAAAACATCTCTTGCTACAGAACAAGCCAAAATACGTATTGCAATAACAACATGTCGTGAATTAGAAAAATACCTTCAAGAAGATGTCGTTCGTAAATTTGATCTGTATAAAACTTTTTTTTATAGTGGACATACCAGAATCTCAGAGTTACGAGATGAACTGCAAAAAAGTTTAACAGACTGTCGAACCAACACTCAAGAATACTTCCCAATAGAATTAGAAAAACAAGCCAAAAATCTGCTAACAGAGATGTCTGATTTTATTACCACAAAGCAAGAAACCTCAATGACTCCTGCCCAAAAAGCTCTTGTATATTTTGGCCAACCAGCAAATGCACTTGATTTTATGCTCCGAGCACAACAAAGAGATTTTTATGAAAACATTATAAAAAAAGAATACAAAAAACGTTCTGTACAACTTCATCCAGATATCAAATTACCTAAAGAAATTATGCAAACAAAAAATTTAGATAAACCAACAGCTGCCGCGCTAGCACTGAAAATACAACGTGCTACAGGTAAAACACCGTCAGCAGAAGAACTTATCTGGCTACGATCACCAGAGGGACAAGAATTGTTAGCGCTCAAAACTCGAGTAGATGATGATTTTAAAAAATTATCAAATCATAACAATGTGCTAGACCCTAATTATACATCAACAAACACTCTTACCTGGTAAATATACATGCATGTCAAAAACAAAAAAACATGCGACCATACCATCATATGTGCACAAAATTAATGAAATATAGCGAAGTCCATTAAGCTCTGCACATTCGTGATCATGAATAGAGTGATTTAATCACATAAACAAAAGATACTTTTGAGCGGGCCATAAACTTGTCCGCCGTAGCTTTATGCGAAGGGGGATGGCTCTTGCCATATATTCAGAATCAATCATACGTTATTACACCACTAACCAATAATTAGACTAGGTTCCATATGCTCACAAAAACACATTTTTCATTCTCTTACCACCGAATAGTAAAAATATATTTTATTTTTTCGGCCATCGTTCTCGGATTACATACAGAAACTACAATCGCCATGGAAGAGCAACAAAATACTGTTGTAAAGCATGTAGTATATGATCCTATAAAAAAAGAGTTTGATTTCACGCCTGAAAATCCTGATAAAATGGCCCTTGCAGCTATGTCTCCGGTAAATCCTGTGCAACCACGCTCATTGTTTTCAAGAATCCAACACAAAATTGCAATAAAAAATAATGCTCAACGGTTGTATGAAGCCATAATAAAAGGCCAAAATGCAGAAATTGCCCAAATATTAGACCAACACAAAAAAATGTTTGAACTCGTAAAAAAACATAAAAAACTTGTACAACATTTTTTGAAAAATCAAAAAAATCTACAAGAAGAACAGAATGAATTATCTCGTGAATTAGCTGCTGGAGAGAAAGAAATAGAAGAACTTCAAAAAAAGTTTAACGAACCTTTTTTGACCCCAAAAAGTCTTGCGAGAGCCTTTGGCGCAATCATAAGAAGAAATGATCCTCGTATGCTTCAAAAATTTTTATCAGCTGTTCCAAACTCAAAAGAAATAGATGTTAACTACACTGATAGCGTTAAATATACGTTACTCATGTATGCAGTAGAATATGCAGTAGAAAATGAAAACAGTAGCGCCATAAACTATCTTTTGCAAAACAATGACATAAACTTAACCAGAGAAAATAAAGATCATCAAACTGCTCTTGATATAGCTATGACAAAAAACAATCAGACTTTATTATTGGCTCTTTTAAGTTTTCGTGAACGCCAGGTTAACCTGCTAAGGCAAAGGCATGCCCACGCTCGAAAGCAGCACCAAACAACTACCGTTACCACAACAACAACCGCACCTGAAATAAAAAAATAACTTCTCACGCTCTTTTTTCTTGTCCCGCAACATGAGTACAGGAACCCATCAATTCGGGTTCTTGTTGTTTTTGTACACGCGCAAGAAACGGCCAAATTGCATCCTGCTGCATCGAAATTGTTGAAATGCCCTGCTGAATAAGCCACTCTCCGTACTCAGGGAAATCTGTTGGCGCTTGGCCACAAATACCAATTGGCTTACTTAACTTTTGTGCTTTTTGTATGGCTGTTTGAATCAACCATTTAACCGCATCATTGCGTTCATCATAGCCAGATAAAACACCACTGTCTCTATCAACACCAAGCGTTAATTGCGTAAGATCATTTGACCCAATAGAAAAACCATCAAAATAGTGCGCAAATTCTTCAAGCAAAATCACGTTCGATGGTATCTCAACCATCATATAACGCTCAGCTAAATCACGCGTAAGGCCATACGAATCAAGAAGCATAGCAACAGCCCGCGCTTCATCAACGGTACGCACAAAGGGCACCATAACACGAATATTACTCAAGCCCTCTTGCACAATCAAATCTTTAAGCGCCTGCGCCTCAAGAGCACATGCCCCAGTAAACTGCTGGTGCACATATCGCGCAGCACCACGCAAACCAAGCATAGGATTTTCTTCAAAAGCCTCAAAGGATGCGCCACCAAGTAATAAACGATATTCGTTACTTTTAAAATCTCCCAAACGAATAATAACTGGTCGGGGATAAAATGCTCCTGCAATACTTCGCAAACCGTCCTTAAGTTGCTGAATGTACATTTCGCGAACTGAACTATAACCACCAACCGTAACTCGATCCTCAAGAGTGTTTACATCTTCTTCTGAGAGTTTTTCAGGATGGTATACACATGATGGATGAACACCAATGTGCGATGCAATAAACTCCATACGAACAAGCCCAACGCCTGAAACAGGAAGAGTTGCTGCGGCCCATGCTTTGTCAGGATCAGACATAATGAGCATAAGCTGGCGGGTATCAGTTTCGTTACAAGCAACCTGGTACTCTTCTACGAATATCGCAAGCTTCCCACGCCAGATAACACCACGCTCTCCCGTACTACAATCAAGCGTTATAATTTCGCCGTTCGTAAGTAATGTATCATCAAGAATGCCTACCACTGCAGGCAAAGATCGTTCGCGGGCAACAATAGCCGCATGACACGTTCGACCGCCATGCACGGTAATAAGCCCAGCGATACAGCCAAGGTATGGTGTCCAATCAGGATTGGTTAAGGGTGCACATACAATCGCACCAGCAAGATCATTTTGACGAGCTATAAGCTCGGACAATGTGGTAACTTTTACCAAGCGCCCGCTCACGATTGATTGGCCAATAGCATGCCCGGTAACAATTTTTTCGTATACTTTGTTTTCTTTTGATTTTTTGTAAACACGCACAGAGTTGATTACACCTTTTGTTGAGCTCCATGCTTGAGCTGGACGCACCTGAACGCAATATAATCGATCGGTTGATTTTTCGTATACCCATTCAATATCAACCGCCTCAGATTTTTCGAACGTACGCGCATACACATCTTCAATGGCCAAAGCCTGAGCAACACAGCGATGCACAAAATCTTGTGAATACCTTTGCTTTTGATGAACAAAAGAGTCTGCTATACCACAAAATCCTGTACGCCAAAGATATTTATTAATATGCCAACTATCAGGCGTTTGTTCACCACCAACCAGCGCATCACCAAAACCATGTACCGCAGAAATATACACACAATCACGGTTGTTAGTTTCGGGATGCAAGGTAAAGCTCACACCACTAATGACATCATCAGCGACTTGTCCTACCATCTGCTGCACACAACAAGCCATACCAAAATCATCAAAAGATGAACCGCGCTCGTGATAATACACCAAAGCTCGTAATGAAAATAAAGAAGCTAGCACATTTTTATACGCAGCGAAAACGGCTTCATACCCACGGCACCCAAGAACTGATGCATGCTGACCAGCGCAGGACGCATCACACATATCTTCAAGCAAGGCAGATGAACGAACTGCCACAGAAACATGTTTACGTAATCGACTTTCAAGGGATTGGTATGCAGATCTTAATGCTTCTGCAACATCTTCATCGATCGGTGCAGCTTCAATAAGCGCTTGCATAAGATCAGCGATTTCGCCACATGCCTGTAAATAACCGGTTGTTTTTTGTGTATACAATAACGTAAAATTTTTATGTAAAGTCGCAAGCTGATCATACAAACCAGCAGACATAATGCACTGACGGTACGCATCAAGGGTTATAACAAAACCTGTAGGCACCTCAACATCCTTACCACATTGTGCAAGAAAACCAAGGTAAGCTCCTTTGCCACCAAATTGGGCTCTATCGATCCAATCAACCTGATCAAAAAAGCGTATATACTGATTCATGCGCACTCCAAGTAACACAAGAAGAATACATCTAAGGGCGTTGCCCTTAAACCCATGAGAGTTTCAACCCTCAACCCACTGACAATATGTCTGCAAATGCGTAGCTTGAAGTATGAGGGGATGACAAAACGGTAAAAGCCGTTTTGTCATCCCCTCGCTTGCTCATAACAATTGCTATTTCAAATGGGCCCATATATTTTATCAAATCAAGGGCTGGGCCCTTGCGGGTTAAGGGCAGAGCCCTTATTAAACACATGTTTTTATTTTTTAATTTAAATAAAAAGATTAACGATTAAGGCGGAGTATAAATTGGCAAGGGCGGCTACGCACACTGCTCGCAATCCAAGTTGCGCAATACGCGCACGTTGTTCTGGCGCCAAAATACCAATGCCACCAACTTGAATACCAATCGATGAAAAGTTCGAAAAACCACAAAGCACGTACGTTGCCAAAATAGTTGCTCGCTCCGAAAGTCCTCCGGTAACCATGGCACTGTATGCAACCATTTCGTTTACAGCAACTTTAAGTCCAAGTAACTCACCAAGCCGTACAGCATCAAAACCCGTAAGCCCCAAAAGCCATCCGAAAGGTCTACCCAATATTCCAAATATCATTTCGAGCGAAAGCGTCGGCAGAGACCATGCTAACCCAAGTTTTGTAAACAATACGTTTATGTATACACCACCGCAAGCTAAAACTCCGTTAAACAAACCAATTAAAGCAATAAAAGCAATTAACATAGCTCCAACGTTAAGAGCCAACATCAAACCATCTGATGTACCAATAGATACTGCTTCAAAGAGTGATGTTGCCATACTACCACGGTCAACTTCAATTTCAGAGCATACCTTGGGTTCTGAAGGAACTACTATTTTTGCACAAAAAATTGTTGCAGGAATTGCAATAATGCTAGCGGACAATAAATGCTTAAGAGGAACGCCCATCACGCCGTACACACCAAGCACCGCACCACTTATGGTTCCCATACCACTTACCATAACAACAAAAAGCTCGGATTGAGTTAATTTTGCAAGATAATGACGAATTAATAAAGGAGCTTCTGTTTGTCCCAAAAAACTATTTGCTATCGCACAAGACGTTTCTGCACCATCTGTTCTTAAAACTGGCTGTAAAACTTTGCGAACAAGCAAAACGATAACCCGTATCACACCGCAATACGATAACAATGCCATGAACGCACCAAAAAATACCATTACCGGCAAAACACGTATAGCAAAAATGAACCCCCAGCTTCCCGCTGCAGGTTGTGCAAGATTACCAAACAAAAACGAAATGCCCGCGTCCGATGCTTTATACAAGGCCTGAACGCCAGTTGCAAGAGCTGTTACAAAAGATTGTCCAACAGAGGTAAGAAGCATGAGAGCGGTTAAAAAAAAATGCACACCAACAGCCTTGAGTACCAGCGACCATGATATGGCACGTCTGTTAAGCGAAAGGGCATACAATAACCCAAACACCACAAAAACACCAAACAACGACATGTATCGGTTGTAATCAACAAAATACTGCACGCACCAATTCATTTTGATTTTCCTTGTCTTTTAATTTTGAGGTGCTTTGGGTCAGACAACTGTACTCGTACGCACATAACGCCTAATAAACCCTGCTTTTACGCAACGCTTTCACACCATGAAAAATTTCTTTGAGCTCGGCGATTTGCACGATCTTTAGTAACGAGCGCTTCGATGAGCTCATCAAGTTCACCTTCCATGACCATGTCGAGTTTTTTAAGCGTAAGATCAACCTGATGGTCGGTTACCCGATTTTGCGGAAAGTTATACGTGCGCACTTTTTCCGCACGCATGCCCGTACCAACCTGCTCTTTGCGTTGCGAACTTCGCTCTGCTTCAGCTTTTTCATTTTGAGCAGAGAGAATTCGTGATTGCAAAACCTTCAAAGCACGCGCCTTATTTTTATGCTGTGAACGCTCATCCTGACATGTAACCACAATTCCCGTTGGAATGTGTGTAATGCGTATGGCAGACTCAGTTTTATTGACATGCTGACCACCAGCACCACCGGCACGATACGTATCAATACGCAAATCGGCTGGATTAATTGTCACATCCACATCCTCAGCTTCAGGTAATACCGCAACGGTTATCGTTGAGGTATGCACACGGCCAGCTGTTTCAGTTTGCGGCACACGTTGCACACGGTGAACGCCTGACTCAAACTTAAGCTCTCCGTATACGCCTCGTCCTTCAATTTGGACAACAGCTTCCCGAAAACCTTTTAGATCAGTCTCTGACATTGACACTAAAGATACCTGCCAGCGTTTTTTGAGAGCATATGCGGTGTAAGCTCGTAGCAAATCAGCAGCAAACAACGCCGCTTCTTGGCCACCAGCTCCTGCACGAATTTCCAAAAACACTGATCGATCGTTTAATGGATCATGCGGGAAAAGAACATTTTCAAGTTCTAAATCAACAGAATTGACACGATCTTTGAGTATTTGAATTTCTTGTGTGATAACTTCACGAAACGCAAAATCGTTTTCAGCAACATACATCGCCTCAAGCTCAACCATCTCTTGTGCGCTTAATTTTTCTTGTTGATGAAGTTTAAGCAAAGAAGAGAGCTGCGACAGCTCTTTTTGGAGAAGCTGCCGCGTATTTTGATCAAGGTCAGATTTTACCAGTTGCGGTAAAATTGCATCGTAACGAGATTGAATACATGTCCAATCGCGTTCGCTCAAAATGCTCATGATTACGCTTTTTTAGCGTTTTTTTTGTTGAACTTATCGAGCTTCTGTTGAAACTTCTCGATACGTCCTGCAGTATCAACAAACTTTTGTGCACCCGTGAACAATGGATGACATTTTGAGCATGTTGTTACACGAATTTCTTCGCTTGTTGAAAGCGTATTAAACGTTTCACCGCATGCGCAGTGTACAAGCACGTTATGCATTTGTGGATGAATATCTTTTTTCATTTTGTTCCTTACTAAAAAAACATACATTTCTGTGTTTAACAAATAATATTTTTAGTATCAACCAAAGACCCTTTTTTGTAAAGGCAGTTCTCGCATCAATGACTCTCTGATAAATTAAAGAGCGCTCTCAAAACTTGAGAGCGCTCTCGATTGTGCATGCATATTTTTTACTTATGCGTGTGCAACATGCTCTTTTGTTACATTTTCATCCATTCCTTGATTGCACATTTTTGGTATAAATGTTGCCAACATATCCACCTTATCAATCAACATCGCATTTTGTGCTTGCAACAATGCTATGGTTTTACTTTGATCATCGATCGTATGCATCATTTTTTGATATTCATTGAGCAACATGACCGGCAAGCGATCATAATGTACACCTTCTGGTTGCCCATCTTTCGTCCAAACAAGCTCTGGATATACTTCAGCCACTTCTTCTGCAATCAAACCGAACTGCCGCGCTCCCAAAACATCTGACTTAAAATTAAAGGTTACAGGACAAAGCTTTGTAACATCGGAACTCGATTGGGCCATATCCTGAATATTATCTTTATACCGACGTGATGATGTTGTAAGACCGATTTTTCCTGTTGTTCCATCGATATACAAGGCTGTACCTGCAACTCCAATACTGTTGTTAGCTGCGGCACAGTACAATGCATTTTGTTGACCAGCGCCAGTACCACTTGCACCACCAATACGTATTTTATTACTTTCTCCAATGGCACCGGTAACAACGCCATATCCAACGATAATATTATCCGCTCCCGTGGTGCATACCGTTCCCGCCTGATATCCAACAAATGTATTACGTGCTCCTGTTGTTACTGCCGCACCTGCACCACTCCCGACCGCAACATTGCCTGTACCAGTTGTAAACGTTCCTGCTTGATATCCAATAAGCGTGTTATCGCTTTGCGTTGTTATAGCATCACCTGCAGCACTTCCCACAATAGTGTTGTTAGTACCCGTTGTGATTAACTTGCCTGCTGCATTCCCCACAAGCGTGTTGTCTACTCCAAGATCGGCTATCGCCTTGCCGGCTTGATACCCTACACCGACGTTTCGTGCTGCCGTTGTTGTTAGAAGCTGTATTCATGGTGTTGAAAACCTCGCAAGAATAGTCATTGCATGAGAAACCATAACAAAATTTTCTGAAGAAACGGGATTCGTTTCATAAT
>LCAT01000025.1 GCA_000996695.1 candidate division TM6 bacterium GW2011_GWE2_41_16
CAAATGATTAAAGATTTTTTATCTTCAACAAAACACAACTTTCATCTGTATCGGTTCCCACCTTATGCTCCCGAAGAAAACCCACAAGAACATGTGTGGGAATCGGGTAGATCACATGTTTCGCATAACAAATTTATCGAAAATATTGATAAAGCTTCTTGCGAATTTGTTGAATTTTTGAACAGCACTTTTTTTGAATACAAATTTTTTAATCTTGGTGTCAATTTAGCGTGATAGATCTATATGTAGTCGAGCTCAATAAAAGCGAGCTTGAAGGGCAAGGCGGGGCGGTCCGCATAGAACAAAATACACCGGGCGGTAACTTTTATCCTCATATTTATGGATTGCAAAACATTGCACAAAGTGCGGTTACAAAAATTTTTGAAGTGAGTAAAAAGGGTAAGGATACCATTTGGCGTGTTGTTGCGGATGTTTCAGTTGTAACTGGACAGTAAACATTTTTTGCACAAAAAGCATCAACAGGCCTCGGGTAAAAACCGGGGCTTTTTTGTTTTGCTTTTCTCTGATGCGAGGTCTACAGTGTGACACATGTTTTTTAGGAGAAGCCTTATTTTTGAGGAGTTTGTTTATGAAGCGATTACATGTGTACGCTGGCCTTGCGCTTTTATTTGGTGTGGTCATGTTATTTTTTATCTCACACAAGCAACCATTGTCGAGTATAAACGGCGGGCAGCTTCCTGATGAACTTGTTATGAAGGTTCTTGTTGAAGACATGAAAAAAAACAATATGTTTGCCAGTGAACTGTTTGGTTATTTGCAGAATAAGGCTCTTGTGAGCAGGCAATATAAACGAGTAACCAAAGAATTTTACAACAAACTGTATGTCTTAAGTAACAAGGACCTATCGTGGATGAAAAAAAATCCCAAACTGTGGCCGGGCGGCAGCGTACCGCTGTTGCAAGCGCTTGTTGAGTCGCGACAATTACGCGTTTTTGACTATCTCTGGTCGCTTGGTATACACGATGATCTTGATGCACTTTTGATGGGAGCAGTCAAACGACAAAATAATGTAGATGTTATTAACAGATTGGTTGAACTTGGTGCAAATCCCAATGTCCAAAATAGAGCAGGCGAAACAGCGCTTACTCTGGCCTGTTCCAAAGAAAACAACCCTAAAAACATTCAAACATTGCTTGCTTTGGGCGCAGATCCAAATGGTGCACGTGAAGATGGTATGACGCCACTTATGATCGTGTGCGACCGGCCATATAATTTTAATACCGTTCGTGCGTTGCTCGCGGCCGGAGCTGATCCTCGAGCAGAACAAGATTTGGGAGGCATGACGCAGACCATTGTGGATATGGCAAAGCGAGCAAACTTTGATAATGCAAAAACAGTACAGCTCCTTAAACAGGCAGAAATAGCCTGGAATGGTGGACCGGTAACCAAACAAGCGTTGGTACAGCGGCTGGAATTCGAAATTGCTACAGATATACTTGCTGAAGAAGCAGAATTTGCCACGCATGCTGCTGATCAAATAACAACGACTACCACGACCCAGCCTACCCAGCCTTCGCATGAAACTTCGGCGGGCGGGCGCCAAGAATTCGGCGGGCAGGCGACGACCATCACGCAGCCATCACGAAAAAATTGATACAACGTAGTGTTTTTGAGCTATATGTGAATAAAGAAAAAGGCCCGGATAAAATCCGGGCCTTTTTTAGTAGATAAGCAATAAAATTTTTAATGCTTAATTTTGCTCGTTGCAGGTACGATTGCATACATCTGCTTGTTCGTCACATAAAGTTATGCGTTCATCGAGTGTTGGCATGTGCTTAAATACACGTGCACAAATATTTTTACGCTCAGACAAAGAGCATGTGCCTTTGGTTTGATGCATAAAGAATTTTGTTGCAGCAAAGTGATCAAAAGCAGACATTTGGCCAGAGACACGTGGTGCTGCCAATGTGTGCTCATACACCATCTTCATCAAAGATTCTTGCAGATCAAGATAGCTTTCTTGAAGGCCTTTTTTGATGTTGGCACATTCGGCTGCAGATGAGAACGATTGCAATGTTAACGCATCGAGTTCAAGCGCAGTTTTTTTTGCATAGTGTGTTTGAATTTTATTTGCAATCAGTGCAGGAACCATCACGCCAACACTACTTGCGATGCCATAGAGCAAGTCGTTTGTATACGATGTTTTTTCGCCAATTTTGGTGAACACGCCTTTGTGCAAAAGCACTTGTTTGCCCGCATATAACAGGCCTGCAGCGCATGCAGCACCAGTGACAGCCACAATGGTTTGGCGTGAGTTGTGTGCCAACGCTTTTGTCATTGCACGCTGCAAGGTAAAGTCGACAAACGCGTACGCAGCTTGTTGATCCTTGGTCATATCGCTTCGTGACCATGTTGATGCTGGCATCGAATCAACAACAGCTTTGTTAAGAACGATCGCGAGTTCATGCTTTTTGGTATCAAAAAAACTGTGTAACACGATGGTATCAAAAGGCACGACACCCTGAACCATCTGATTGCTTACGAGCACTTTTACAAAAAAGCTTGGAATAGCTCGCTGTGCGCGCAATTTTTTTGCAAGCGCAGTGCAATGGTTTGCAATAGGTCCAGAAATTTCTTGTGCGCTCATTTTGATCGACTGGTTGGGTAAAACCTTTTCACAGACATCAATAAGATACGGGTTTGCAATCCCAGCAATCGTTGCTACTGGATAATATACTTCATTGAGGTTACGACAGAATTTACCGTACTGCGTACCCTTTACCCATTGGTGAAAGTGCAAAAAGTTTTTTTGAGCAGTCTTACAAGCCAAACCCAATTGTTCTACCGGCATAGGCGGACGAGCATCGATGCAATACGATGCGATCAATAGTATCATAGCAAAACAGCTTGCTACGCGAGAACGAGAGATAATCATGAGAAACCCCTTAGGATTGTAATTATGGAAAATATGGATGATCATAATTTTTTATGAAGCGAGAATCTGAATTTTATTTTTTTTCTTTTAGTTTTGCCATTTCATGACGATATATCAGGTATGTAATGGTAAGCACGCATAGATTGAGGGGGATGAATGTTCCTAAAAAAATGATATAAGCATATTTGTAAGGCAAAAAGATCAACGAA
The DNA here is from genome assembly GCA_000996695.1 of candidate division TM6 bacterium GW2011_GWE2_41_16. GTDB lineage: Bacteria > Babelota > Babeliae > Babelales > Babelaceae > GWE2-41-16. Next base: position 3,106 of record LCAT01000025.1, read on the forward strand.
GCAATAATGGCTATACCTGTAGCCATATATCCAATACTAAAAAGGCGATTCGCTTTATGTGAAGCAGCAAGTCGAGCTTTTTGTTGTGTAGACTGCGTGTTTAAATCAACGGTAGCCAAAGAAGCATGTTGTATTTTGGGTACATAGTTGCCTATGACTATAAGCATGATGCCCACGAAAAGCATGGTGACAGTCTGTACATCTTTGAATGGGGCGAACGTGGACAATCTATATCCATGCTGTATGCAAATTACAACCAGCCATGACGCAAGCGTAATAAAATTCAGAATATGTATGAGGCGCGCATGTGATTTGCTGATAGCTTGCTTGTTCTTGCGCATGCGGGGGTTAAACAAAAGAGGTATACCTTGAGCTATAAAAATGAAGAAGGCTGGAAAAACAAAAGCTTCGTATACGTTTGCCTTGACTGTAAAGAACAAGAAACATCCCATAACAACGGTGATCAGAGGCCAAAGAGCCAGGCTCGAAAATTCGCGAGCCACTGAGATGATTTTTTTTATGAACATTTTCATGAAGCAGATCCTTCGGTGAATTATGATCAATTATTTTTGTAGTTTCGCCAGTTCACGACGGTATACTATGTACATTACAATGCTATACACCAAAAAGGCAGAATAGATCATTCCTTGCAAAAGCATAAAAGCGTATCGGTAGGGTAGAAAAAATACAGATACTATCGCAATAAAACCGATGAGGGCATAACCAAGACCAGCACCGTCGGCAGTTTTATTTGATGCCAGCATAAGAGCGTTATATCGTATTGATTTAGAAGAGAGGTCGATAGTGGTTGTAAATTTTTTGCTTATTTTACCTAAATAATTACCTATAACTATGAACATGATACCTGATAGAAACAGTCCAAAAGTGTTTATGTCATTAAAAGGAGCTGCTGATCCAAGTGTAAAACCTTTTTTAAAATACAAGGTAATAAGCCATCCTGCGATGATTAACAATGAAAGTAGGTTCATATAACGCCACCAAGTTTTTCCGGCAGCCTGTACGCTGTTTCTGACGCGTGTAGAAAAGGCACAAAGCAGTATATAGTACACGGCTAATGCTACTAACATTGCTGGATACACAAAAGACTCGTACACACTTGCTTGTCCGGTAAAAAACAAAAGACATCCAATTGCAACAGAGATCAACGGCAAAATGGCAAAGCTCGAGAGCTCGCGTGCAGATGAAACAATTTTTTGTATAAACGTGTTCATAAAAACAGATCCTTTGATTGTTTGTTATTTTTTTGGAACCAAAAATTCAGCTATTTTTTGCATCACTTCTTCAACCACGCTCAGGTTGAGCGAGTAAAACACATTTTGTCCCTGACGGCGTGGGGTGATAAGGTCCGCATGCTTAAGTACGTCAAGGTGATGCGATACCGTTGGCATAGTCACGCCGAGTTGTTCGGCCATCTCGGTAACCGTCATATCACGCTCTTTGAGCATGCTGACTATTCTTTGGCGGTTCGCATCCGACAATGCCGAGAACGTTTTGCTTAATACCATAACGTAAACTTTCCTTGTCCTTTTTTTATCGTTAAACAATTAGACAACAATCTAATTATCTTATATAAGAAGCTTTTGTCAAATGGCGGGGGAAATATTCAAAAAAACATGATTGTTATTATTAAAAAATATGTATGGATCGTGTCTAAAAAGAAATTTTGCGAGATCCTAAGTTTAACTTTACATCACGCATGACTTATGTTTTGTGCAAAAAAAAGAAGCCCAGGTTTTTTGCCCGGGCATTCTTTTTTTTATAGCGACAGAGTTATTTTTTGCAATCCATGCCCATGTTCCAAAGCCAGCTGAACAACACACCAAAAATGTATCCACAGACAAAGGTCATGCCAACAAGCATTGCTGCAGTTCTCAGATCAAATGGAAGTACCATGTAAGGCATTTGTATGAAGTGTAGTTTAAGCATCCAATCCATGTATGGTTTTGCGTACTGTGACGCAATCAAAATAGCCCAAACAAGGTGTATGAGTGCAAAAAACAGACCAAACATAAGACCGGTTTTCATCGAGTGTACACAATGCATAAAAACTCCTTTTTGTGAAAAATAAAAAAACAATAATTACGGAGAACCTAGTTCAACTGAGGCGAAAAAGCAAACAGTTTTTATTAGTTTTTTATTAAAAAGAGTACTTTTGTGATGAATATTATTGCACAAAAATTTTAATAATATTCCACAGTCCCATTAGGCTAATAATTATGCCAGATAGTTTATTGATTCGACTAATCCATAAAACAGAAAATTTTGTACGAACAAGGCTTAATAGAAAAGAAAAACAAATCCACCATGTCATAGAACCTATGAAAATGCCGGAAGCAACAAGCATTGTTTGTAGATATGAAACTTCGCTGATAGCAAGTCCGGTAAAAAAACTAAAAAACATAAGAATAATAATCGGATTTATAATCGATACACCGATGGTCGTTAAAAAATCACCACAAGGCGATGATTCGCTGATTTGAGCGCACGATATGGTACGTGAGGCCTTTTTAAACATCATAAAACCAAAATAAATTAAAAAAAGTCCGCCAAAAATTTTTATATATATTTGGTAACGAGTGAATATTTCTGCTAAAAATCCAATGCCTAATGATGCAATAATTGCATAGATAGCTTGAATAAGAGCTGAAGCAAGCCCAATTATTAATCCACGGCGTAGACCATGTGAGAGTGTTTTTTGTATGCAGAACATGCTTGTTGGTCCAATGATGGCACTGAGCGATAGTGCAAACAAAAGGCTTTTTAAAAAAATTGTCATAAAAACATTCCTAACTGTAAAAAAGGTTAAGCATATGTAAAGCCTTTGTTTATTAAAAACATATCAAATATGTATATAAAAGGCCAATGACTGAACATTCAGCGGGACCTGCTAAGCTTTGTGTACTAGAAGCCATTAATGGCTGTAATTATATAGATTATGAGAACTTTATCTGGTTATGTAGCGAGGATCGCTAAATTTTGCACATTTGATCATGAATAGTGAGATTTAATATCATAAGCAGATAGTGTATTTGAGTGGGCCATAAAATAGTACGGTCTTTTAAGACGTACCAAGTAGCCACGTATTGTCTGGGCCGCAGGCTTCATGCGGGGGGGGGTGGCTCTTGCCATAGTTTTAACGAGCGGGGCCTTTGTTGCACGGTTAATTTTTGTCATAAAAAGGCAATCGGGTGTAAACAAGCGTATAAAAGTAACGTAAACTAATGCGTTAAATATGGCGAAAGCCATGGTGCGTCATAAAAGACCGCACTATTTTAGGTCCGCTCAAACGTGTTTTTTATAGAAGTTGCAGCTTGGAGCGGTGAGCCGCATGTAGCTGAAGTTGATCATGCGCAAAGTATCGCATGGTACGCGCCAGAAGATATTCCGCAACCGATGGTGCCCTATGTTCGCCAAGTACTTGAGTGTATCGATAAGGGGATCCTGTACAGCGAATGGGGCTGGGCACCCAGCCTACGTTAAAACTTCAGTCGCCGCTAAAGCTTTGGCTGACACGTCGGCGGGCAATGGCAGGGCGAGCCCTCCAAAGGTGAATACGTGGAGCCTTTTGGCCGTAAGGCTTCACCCGTGACAGTAATTAAAGAGTGTAAGGGTGTATGAATGTTTGCATGAGAGGGATTAAATGGCTGAGCGATATTTACAGGCTGTTTCGGTTATGCTCATTTTTAAGCGTGGTGGTCGTATTTTACTTGAGCAGCGAAGCCCAAAATCGAACTGGTTCCCTAATGGCTTTGCCATACCCGGTGGCGGTGTGGACGAGGGAGAAACGATCCTTGCAGCGGCTGTGCGCGAAGCGCGTGAAGAACTTGGGGTTGGAATCGATCCAAAAAATTTACGCATCGTACACGTCATGCATCGTGGTCCAAAACTCGTAAGCCCAAAGCTTGCGCAGCAGGCAGTACTGTTTTTTGTAGAGGTGCTTGATTGGCAGGGAGAACCTTATATTGCCGAGCAGGGTAAAGCTCAACAATTGATATGGTTTGCTCCACAAGACATTCCTCAACCTGTTGTGCCCTATGTGGCTCAAGTGCTCGACTGCATAGCGCAAGGTGACCTGTATAGTGAGTGGAGTTGGTAAGCAGGCAGGGTGGAACTCTGCACCCACATATCTAAATACAAAAATCGATTTGGTGTAGCGTACGGGTGTAATAACCAGTGAAAGTGTGTAGCGATGAAGATTATGAGCGATATTTTGAATATAAGAGAAGCGCAAAAGAGCGATGCTTTAGGTTTACTTGTGTTAATGGATCAGTGGGGTTATCCGCAAACTTCTGAGAGTATGAAAAAACTTTTAGATGCGTATGCGAGTGGTGATAAGCACGTTTTTGTTGCAGAAAAAGACGGACACATGGTTGGCTTAATAGCAATTGTTATGTATGACATGTTTTTTCGTGTTGGAGCAAAGCGTTGTCGTATCGAAGGCTTAGTGACTCATACCGAGTTTAGACGTCAGGGCATCGGCAAGGCATTGATTCAGAAGGCAGAGTCAGTTGCCAAAAAACATGGTTGTAGTGTGATCGATCTGACCTCTGGTGCACGACGATCTCAGGAAGGCACGCATGTTTTTTATCGAGCTCTTGGTTACGCAAATGATGGTGATAGAGCCAAAGTGTATGTACATAAATATTTATAAAAGAGGTGCCGCAATGGCAAAAGAACGTTATAAAATTATTCCCGAAGTGTACATTATTTTGATTCGTAATAGCGGTCAAGAAGTGTTATTACAGCTACGTCAGGGAACCGGTTACAACGATGGGTTATGGGGTCTTGTCGCAGGACATGTTGAGCCAGGTGAGTTTTTTGTTGATGCAATCGCGCGTGAAACGCAAGAGGAAATTGGTGTAACGATCAATTCAGAAAACTTGGTGTTTGCGCATACCCTGTATCGTCGCATGCTTGATGGTGCTGAGCGCATTGGTGTCTTTTTTGCTACCGACACACCTGGGAGGGTGAGCCAACTGTGTGCGAGCCGCATAAATGTGGTGGTCTTGAGTGGTTTAATTTAGAAGCTTTACCCGAGAACATGATTCCATATTTACGTCGCGTACTTGAATTGCTTCAGCAAGGAGCACTGTTTAGTGAGTGCGAAGACCAAGAGTGCAAACTTCAACCAAAATAGGATTTATGCAATGGTTGAATCTAAACAACGTAATAAAATAATTCCTGATGCGCAGCTCATACTGGTGCGCAATGATGGCCAAGAAATTTTACTCCAAAAGCGTGCCGGCCGTTTTTATCACGGCTGGTACGGTCTTATTTCTGGGCATGTTGATGCAGGTGAGTTGCCCTCAGAAACTATCGTGCGTGAAGCAGCAGAAGAAGCTGGTATCACAGTCAAGATAAAAGATCTTGCCTTGATGCATGTGCTCTATCGTAAAACATTGGTACAGCCAGGCGAGCGTGTAAGCATGTTTTTTGCTGCTAAAACCTGGCAGGGTGAGCCAATTATGTGCGAGCCGACTAAGTGTTTAGATCTTGCATGGTTTAAGATTGACGAGCTTCCTGAAAATACCATACCGCATGTGCGTCATGTGCTTAGTGAAATCATGAAAACAGGGGCATGCTATAGCGAGTATGTTGATGATGAAGTCGGGGCCTATCAATAAGTGTTATTTGTCAAGGAAATACTAAATGAAGTATCATTTGGTTAAAAAATCACTGATTTTTGTGGTGCTTGCATGGATCGGGGTTGTGTCTTGGATTGTGTTTGATCGGCAGCGAACTTTTCCCGTTAAGGCTTCTATTGTGTACCATGGTAGTAAAAATATCGAGCTGATAACAATTAAGTCTATGGGCATCAAAAAACAAAACTCTCAAGATGCTCCGCGATTATATGCTTCTCCATCAAAAGCTGTAGCAAGTGTGTTTATTGTTCCATGGGATGACTCATGGGCATATTTTGGAAAGTTTTCACAAGAAGAGCCATATAGTTTTGTATGTGGAGATAAAAATAAATTTTTTGAGATGGACAAAGGTGGTGCAATTTATACGCTTGATGCGAAAAGTTTTGTATGGCGTAATAAAGGTTTGCGAGAAAACGAGTGTTGGATTAGCCAGGATGTTGTACCTCTTGACAAGATTATTTTAAAATCAGCGTTGGATGCCATGATAGAAAATGGTGTGAGAGTGTTTTTTGTTGATAATGAAACTTGGCAAAAAATAAAAAAATCCCCTGATCGATTAAATTTTATTAGGCAGATTGTTACTACACAAAAGCCATTCATTCGAAGTATGAAATAAGCTGAGGAAAGGGTTGAAGTATGTATCGTTGCAAAGACACATTGATCAAAATTATTCGTATGCATGTGCCACAGTGCAGAATTTATTTGTTTGGCTCGCGAGCTCGTAATACCCATCAAGAAGGCGCGGATGTCGATCTTGCGCTGGATAATGGTGCACCTTTAGATTCTGAAGTGCAGAACAAAATAAGAAGCGATATCGAAGAATCTGATATCCATTTGTGCGCGGATATTGTGGACGTGCATCGAGTTGACCAACCATTTTTAGAAAATATAAAAAAAGAGTGGATTGAATGGATAGTTTAACGCAACGAAAAGAGCTTTTGCTTAAAGCGTTAGCGACGCTTGCCAAATCAATTCAATTGATGGATAAAGCTCGTGAGCGTACAGCTTTTTACAGTGTTATTTTTGATTCAAAAAAAGATTTGGAGCATACATTGCATGATTCAATGCTTCAGAGCTTTAAATATACGGTGTATACGTTTTTTGATGTTATCAAAAATCATCTGAGGGAGCATGACGGCAAGTTGGTCGTTCGCAGTCCCAAGCGTATTTTTGGACGAATGGTTCGAGCTGGATTGCTCGATGAAAAAGAGGCTGCGCGTGCATGCGAGATGCTCGCGACTTGCAAATTGTACCTTGAAACATACTCAGAAGAAGTTGCCGGGCACATTGGTGATAATGTTAAAGAATATTACACGCTCATGATTATGATGGTTGAGCGTATAAAAGTTTAGAAGCTGTATTCGTGAATAAGTAAAAATCTGGTAAACTCCTGATTAGAAGGAGTAACCAAATGGCATATGCAAGTGATATTACGGATCAAGGCTGG
>LCAT01000026.1 GCA_000996695.1 candidate division TM6 bacterium GW2011_GWE2_41_16
AGCGGCCGTGCGCCGAACTCAGGGCTATACCCGTCTGCCGCAATCTTCTCGATGAGCGCTTCGTCAATGCTCAAAGTTTTATTCTGCTCAGCAAGCCGCCGCTGTACTGACTTAAGTTGCAAGCGTGTGATGTAGATCATGTCAGCTGCTTTAAGTTTTTCAAAGTACACGATCGCATCAATCCGGTTGAGCAGCTCAGGCCGGAAGGTCGAGTTAAGAATGCGCTCGATATTATTTTTTACGTCCGCGTCGATTACGTCAGTGTCGAGGATCAAAGGTGACCCGATGTTCGAGGTCAGAATGATGATACAATTTTTGAACGATATCGTTCGTCCTTGTCCGTCTGTTAGACGTCCTTCGTCGAAAATTTGTAAAAATATATTGAACACGTCCGGGTGCGCTTTTTCGATCTCATCGAACAATACGACGCTGTATGGGTGTCGGCGTACCGCTTCGGTTAATTGGCCGCCTTCCTCGTAGCCTACGTAACCTGGAGGCGCACCGATAAGCCGCGCGACCGAGTGCTTCTCCATGTACTCGGACATGTCTATGCGTATCAGCTGCTTTTCGTCATCGAACAAAAAGTCTGCGAGCGTGCGTGCAACCTCGGTTTTACCTACGCCCGTAGGCCCTAAAAACAAGAACGAGCCGATCGGTTTGTTCGGGTCTGCCAAGCCGACACGGTGCATCTGTATAGCCTGCGAGACCGCTTTTATAGCCTCGCTTTGCCCGATGACACGCTTGTGTAATGTTTCTTCGATGTTAAGCAGTTTTTCGCTCTCGCTTGTCTGCAGCTTCTCGACCGGTATGCCGCTCCATCGCGAGAGCACGAGTGCAATGTCCTGTTCGTTTACGTCTTCTTTGATGAGCGAGCTCCCATTTTTGCCTTCGAGCTTTTTGCGCTGCTCTTCAAGCTCTTTGGTGTACTGAGCAAGCTTGCCGTACTTGATCTCGGAGGCCTTTGCATAGTCGCCCTCGCGCTCGTACGTCTGAAACTGTTGCTGCGCGCGCTCGATCTGCTCACGCAGTTTACCAATCTTTTCGAGCGGTTCTTTCTCGGCTTTCCATTGCCGCAAGAGCGTGTTGTGTTGATCTTTGACTTCAGCAAGCTCTTTTTCGAGATTTTTGAGGCGTTCAATTGACGCAGGATCTTTTTCCTTGGATAGGGCAACACGCTCAATCTCGAGTTGACGCAACGTACGTTCAAGACGGTCAAGCTCTTCAGGCTGCGAGTCGATTGCCATGCGTACTTTTGATGCTGCTTCGTCTACCAAATCGATAGCTTTATCGGGCAAGAATCTATCAGGCACATGCTTGACAGAGAGGTTAACTGCAGCGACCAGTGCTTGGTCTCTGATACGAATGCCGTGGTGCAGCTCATACTTTTCTTTCAGCCCACGTAAAATCGAGAGTGCGTCTTCGATTGACGGTTCTTCAACAAGGACTTGTTGAAAGCGACGCTCAAGCGCAGCATCTTTCTCGATGTACTTTTTGTATTCTTTGATGGTTGTTGCACCAATACAGTGCAGCATGCCGCGCGCCAAAGCAGGCTTGAGCAAATTCGATGCGTCCATGCCACCGCTACCGCTTGCGCCTGCACCGACCAGCATGTGCATCTCGTCAATGAACAAAATAATGTGATCATTGCTATCTTCAATTTCTTTGAGGATCGATTTTAAGCGTTCTTCAAACTCGCCCTGATATTTGGCTCCGGCGATTAATAAGCCGAGGTCTAGGGCGTAAATAGTACCGTTTTTGAGGGTTTCTGGAACGTCGTTGTTGATAATCCGTTGCGCAAGGCCTTCGACGATGGCGGTTTTGCCCACGCCGGGCTCGCCGATGAGAACCGGGTTATTTTTTGTACGACGAGAGAGTATTTGCACGACGCGACGGATCTCTTCGTGCCGGCCGATGACCGGGTCGAGCTTGCCTTCGCGTGCGCGCTTGGTGAGGTTCTGGCAGTACTTGTTCAGTGCGTCGTACGTGCCCTCGGGGTTTTTTGTGGTCACTTTTTTGCCCTTTCTTACGCGGTTTATCTCGTTTAGTACGGTGCTGCTGGTTATGTTCCAATGTTCAAAAATCTTTTGGAGTGAGCCTTTGGTTGCTGCGAGCATGAGATGCTCGAGCGTGATGTACGAGTCGCCCATGGCTTTTGCATCGGTCTCAGCGATTTTGAGGAGCTCGGCTAGGTCGCGGCTCATGGTCAGTTGCTCAGGCGGCGGTGTTTGCGTCGGCAGGTCTTGTACCATGCGCGTAAACTCGGTCTTAAGGGGCTCGACGCTTTGCGGGTTTATCGCATGATAAAAAGAGGTACAAAACGGTTCTTCGAACGCGTTCTTGAACACGTGCGCGGCGCTTAGAGATGGGTTGTTGAGGTTACGGGCTTCTTGCGCACTCTTTTCGATCAGCTCGAAGGTCTTTTGCGTGAACATGTCGCTATTCATAAAAGTTTCTCCATTTTTAAGAGGGGATGGGAATTTTTAAAAGATTTAAGATACATATAAAACGGCTTTAGCCGTAAGGGCTCTGCCCTTAACCCGTAAGCGCCCAGCGCTTAACCTGGTGACAAAGAACTCGTGATCTATGCCATTAATCTGCTGACCATAACCCTGGGTTGCGTAGCTTGAAGCATGAGGGAATATAAAAATGGTTGAAACCATTTTTATATTCCCTCGTTTACTAACGGCAAATGCCGTCTTGAAATTCTGTATTATGTCAATGGGTCAAGGGCGAATGCCCTTGCGGGTCATAGGGTGGAACCCTTTGAGTATTAATGGCCTGCCAGTGGTGGTTGTGCAATTTCCGTCATACTATCTGGGAGTATAAAGCCAAAGCAAGAGGTCGAGAACTTGAAAAAAATAACAGTTTTTGTATACTCAATAATGTCAAAGTGGAAAAAATAGAAATACTGAAAAGAGATATTTATGAAAAAAATGATACACATATATGGTATGTGCGGCGTAATGCTTGCGGCTGGGTTTGCATGTTCTTGTGCACGAGCACTTGATTCTGATACTCAGGATTCGATTGTTGCATTGCATGGTAAAACGCTTGATGCGCGTATTGTAAAAATTTCGCATGAAGATAAAATTCGCTCGGTGGCAGTGTTTGCGCGCAAAGAAGCGCAAGCGGTAATGAACGCGGGCAGAAAGGTGCATAATGCGGGCTTTTATTATAAAGGCGCAGCGATGATACCATTAATGCTCGAAGCGCATAAACGATCGGCTTGCTGGATGTACCCATTCTGGGAAAATAAAAAGTTTTTGGGCTCGTATGAATTTACCCAAGATCGTGAGCAATACGTTGGACTTATGTTCACGGACTTGTCCGCCGAAGCCTAGTGCGAAGGGGGATGACGGTAAAAAAGACGATAAAAACTAATTTTTTTTGATACATGATACTTAAAAAAAGTTGTAGGCTTATAAACCTGCAACTTTTTTTGTACTTAATCGCAATTGGAATGGGTCAAAATGATGAAGCATTTTTACATGATCTTTGTTTTAGGGTTGGCTTCTTTTGGTGCATATGCGATGCAACAGGAATATGAAAAACCTCAACTTCCTTGGGTTCCTCTAAAGTATCAAAAGCGTATTGTGCAAAAGCATTTTGTTATACCAGTACAGTTTTCATTTTGTAAACCGGATCAGTATTATGTTTTTTTTGTAAATCCCGGGACTACGGTTGCGCAGCTTCGTGCCATGGTGCATAAAGAACTGAGCAAAACAATGAGAGTTTCAGAGGATACTTTTTTTGAGTTTTTTATAAATTCTTCTCGTGAATATTTACCAGACGAAAACGTGTTAGATAACCTTCATGATCAACTACTTTTCTGTTGTTGATCCCAAAAAGAGCATAAAAAACTGTTGGTATCAAACATGAAACTTTTGTAATGTGAGGCTCAAAGTGTTTTGAGAATTTTGTGTGAACGGTGTACAAAGGAGAAAATGGTATGAAACGTTTGATGATGCTTATTTTAGCATGTGTATGCGTATGCTCACGTGTGATCGCAAACACTGAACTCAAAAAGTTTAACCAGGATGTAAAAAAACTGGGAAGTGTGCAGGTTGAGGTTTTTAAAAACAACATAACGTCTCATGTATCGATACCATTAACCAAAGAAACAAATACCATACAAAAACTTAAAGACCATTTCTCTAAAACTTATAGCGAAACGAATACGCATGGTTTTTTATTGTATCGGGATTCTGGTAAGGGCTTTGCTAAACCACAGGGTTCTGATCGCATAAAATTGGGTGAAAAATTATATTTTTTTAATGAAAAAGAATCTCCCGATTATAAGAAAATAACGAGTAAGTAAAAAAAGTGTGATGCTTTTAACAAAAGTGTTGAGAAATTTTTGTATTGCACGTATGTTTGAATGTATCAACTTTTAAGCAATCAAGTGCCCATAGCTCAGTTGGATAGAGCGACGGACTTCTAATCCGTAGGTCGCAGGTTCGAATCCTGCTGGGCACACCAGCCTTCGCCTCTGCCTATGCTACGATGATCGGGCAAAGGCGGCTACGTCTGGCGAGCCAGCTTTTTTACGGAAAATGATTTTGAAATGGAAAAAAGAGGTGAAGGCTGCCCGACGACGTGTCAGCCATAGCTTTTTAGCGACGGCTGAAGCTCTCGCGCGGAGGCGCGGCTGAATGTAGAGAAGGCGGGCGTTGGCACGTTTTTATCAATTTACTTTTTTTTGGTTGCGCAACATGTTTTATGTCTATGTTCTTAAATCAATATCGTTTCCTGACCAAATGTATGTTGGTTTTACCAATAACGTAGAGCAGCGTTTGACAGATCATAATGCTGGCAATTCACCACATACGAAAAAATATCGCCCCTGGACTCTTGAGTTTTACGCATGTTTCAAAAGTGAAAAAACGGCATTTGAATTTGAAAAATATTTAAAATCTTGTTCTGGCCGAGCCTTCATGCTAAAAAGGCTTTTGTAAACAACCGTCGCCTCTGCCTATGCTACGATGATCGAGCAAGCGTTAAGGCCCTGTCCACCGCGTGCCGGCCATAGCTTTAGCGACGGCTGGAAGTCTTGCACGAAGGCTGGATACGGCTGGCAAGCTCAGCCGACATACCAGACAAAGTAGTACGGTCTTTTAAGACGTACCAAGTAGTTACGTATCGTATGGGTGGCGACGGCGGAAACTTTCCCTTAAATAAAAATTTCTTGATTTTTACCTGTGCTTTTGATTACAGTCTTCATGGACACAAACCTCCAATAGTGGTTACAAATAATTCAAATAACTGATTGGGTTGGCCATGAAAATCTTTTTTATCGTACGTATTTTTTTGTGCGTTGCGCAGCTGTTTTTATTTTCTTATATGGTAGGTATGCAAGACCAACAAGTGGCAATCGCACATACTACTGCACCACGAATTTCTGTTCCAGACGAGTCTGTGTCGGGTGTGTTAGCACAACGCATGCCTGCGAAACGAGTGTCTGCTCCAGACGTGTTTGGTTCAAAAATTAAAGAGATCATCCAAAAGGCGAACCCTGATCTAAACATTGGAGTTTGTATTACCTCCCCAGAAAATGTGTTATTTACCCCTTACGCGAAACGTGCAACCCATCTTTTTATGCCTGCAAGTGTTACAAAGCTCTTTACTGCGGCTGCGGCACTGTACCTTTTGGGGGCAGATTATACCCTCAAAACAATCATGGTTACGGATGGTATACAGGCAAAAGACGTGTTGCTGGGCAATCTTTATATTTGTGGTGCCGGTGACCCCAGCTTTACGCAAAAGGACCTTGAGAACATGTTTTTAGAAGTTAAAAAAATGGGGGTTAATAAAATCGCGGGCAACGTGTATATCGATTTTTCTGCGTTTAGCGAAGGCCTTACGGAATATTTTTGCTGTGGTGCTTGCATAGATGATGTCGGCAAGGCATGGTGCCCTCCTGTTTCACCTTTTATAATCGATAGTAATGTCATTATCGTGAATGATAAAAAGGGTTCTGTGCAAGATCCGCATGCACATGTGTATAAAATTATTACAGAAGTGCTCGCAAAACAGGCTATTTCGTACTTAACCCTCTCCGAGGTGTCAGGGGTTCCGCTCAATGCGCGCGTGATGTGTTTGCACGAGTCAAAAAGTTTACGAGAATTAGTTGCCCATATGTTAAAAGTATCAGACAACCTGTATGCAAATGCTCTTTTTAAAATTCTTGGGGCGAAATCTTTTGGTGGCCAGGGAACGTGTGAGAAGGGCAAGCAAGCTCTTAAAAATTTTTTGCAAACGTATGTGGGGATTATGCCAAACGAAATCGTGTTAGAGGATGGCGCAGGCCTCTCGCGGTACAATCTTGTAACACCAGCCCAAACGGTAAAATTGTTAACCTGGATTTACGAGCAGCCCGATTTGTTTGATGTTTTCGAAAAATGTTTACCTGCGTGTGGTGTTGATGGCACGCTTGAGCGCCGAATGATTGATCACAGAGGTTTAGTGAAAGCGAAAACCGGATCGTTGTATGGATGCTCTGCTCTTTCTGGATATATTCGTGCGCCTGGGCAACCGGTGATCATTTTTTCAATTTTTATAAACAATTACATATATTCCAAAAAGAGTTATAAAACCGCGATCGAAGATGAAATCTGCGCTTATATTATATCTTTGCAATAAAAGTTTTTGTTGTGACGTGCCTATGCCGTAAATTATGGCAATACTATGTCATAATTTCATGCACTGTTTGTTTGATTTACGGACTATCCATTCGGTGAGAGCGCTTAAAAATTCTGGCGCAAGCGATTCTTTGAGCGTTTCATATTCTTCTGATGAGCCTGTTACACATTGTTGGAACGAGTGATTAAGATCGGGAAGCTCAATAAGTGTGTAATCATTATTTCCCGCTGCTCTGAGTACGCGATCGATAATGGGTAGCGCTATTTTTGATGAAACAATCCAATCTTTGTCACCATAGAGCGCCAACAGTGGTATTTTGATGCGTGCAAGAAATTTTTCTGGCTTACAGGTCAAAAAGTAGCGAAACCATGCCCCATTAAACAAATCGATGAATGAATCAATATTATTTTCATTGAATGCGCTTGTAACATCGTTTGATTCAACCTTTAACTCTTCAGGCAGCTGTTTCCAGTATTGTTGAAAAATTTCATGAAGCTGTTGTTGTGCAGTGTCAGCATGGGGTTGTTGTCGCACGATAGTGTAAAATTGCGTGCGGATTATATTATCTCGCGTAATGAGTTCTTTGCTTGCTCCATCAGCACGCATTTGTAGCTCGTCTTGTAAAACAAGGCCTTTGGTATCCAGTTGAACAACGCCTGCCATGGACACTACAAGCGAAATGTCTTTTGACTCTGCAGCAATCATTGTTGCAATCATGCCGCCTTCACTATGACCGACAACGCATATGTTATTTTCGCCAAGGTCTGTGCGTGTCTTAAGATATTCAATGGCAGCGAGTGCATCATCAGCAAAGTCCCGACTTGTTGCGATATCATAATTACCCGTTGATTGGCCAATACCACGTTTATCATAGCGTAGTACTGCTAATCCATTTTTGGTCAAATGGTCTGCGAGAAGAAAAAATCGTTTACGTGGGCCTTGAGCTGTACCACGTGTATGTGGACCATGTCCTGCGATAAGTAGGACGGTTGCAATGGGCTTTTGATTGTCTGGAATGGTAAGCGTGCCTGCGAGTATTATGTCAGCGGCTGTGTTCGTAAAAGTGACTTCTTCTTGACGATAAATCATGTTTCAATACCCTCATGATTGATAAAAAACTGATTGTTCATGTTCAATGAACTGATGAATTTGTGAGATGCATACATCCTGGGGGACTCGAACCCTCATATCCAGGTGCTTGGATGACCCAGGTCCTACCACATGCATGTGCTCTGATGTTTTACCTTAGATGAAGGATGTATGCTTATTATTGAGTATATCAAAAATTTTTAAGCAATTATGACGCTGGTGTTTTACGATTTTATAGTGTTGCCCGCGGATTACAGTTGTGTTATCGATAATCTTTCTGACTTGAAAGCACGGGTTGCAATAGAATTACGTATTGAGCGTCTTGGATTAGGAAATTTTGGTCAATGTATAGCGAAGTCCATTAAATTTTGCACATTCGTGATCATGAATAGTGTGATTTAATCACATAAACAAAAGATACGTTTGAGCGAGCCCAAAGTAGTGCGGTCCTAGAAGCCAGATAAAACATATCCATTATTATCTGGCATGGCTTTTGCCATAAATCGCTTGGCGGTGGACTTTTTGAATTAAAAATTGAAAAACTTTTGCTCATAGCGCTCAAAAACGTTGCAGAGGCCCAAGGCAATATAAGTAAGCTTGCTAAGCGATCAAATATTCGACGCGAGAGTATTTACAAAATGCTCTCAGATGACGGTAATCCATATCTGCAATCGTTCACTGCTTTGATACACGCAATGGGTTTTGGCATAAGTTTTCACTGATCATGTTTGAGAAGTAGGAGAGGGCATGGAATGTAAAATTTTTATGCTCTACATGCTAACAATTTGTGCAATTATGCCGACTCCGTCTCGCGTCCCCTTCTTCTGCGCCTTGCTTTGCCGTCTTTTATTTTGAAGAATCGCTCGAGAATTTTGTCATCTTTTTCGGCCAACTCCATGAGCAGTTCGATTAAAAAATCTTTTGTCTGTCGCGAAAAATAGGACATTAAATCTTTTTGATGCCGTATTTCGTGTGAATCGTGATATATGGTCAGTACCAGAGCAACGACATGTTTGCAATCATTACCTACTGGACACGAACACTTTAGTTCGCTGATGTTTTTGTGTCCTTTTGCATCCTGCTCAATGAGTAGTTCAACAAAATAAGAGTAGGGTTGTGAGCCTTTACAGCGAGCTTTATAGAGTTGTCCCATCTGCACAATTGAGTGCACCATGTTTTGCTGATAGTATGCTTCACCACGCTCGTATGTGATCATGCCGAATTCTTTTTCTATTTTTTTGAGATCAAAAGGAATGCTCATGGTCAGTCTTTTCATTTTTGGCAATAGTCAATCATCTGTATGCGCGATTGAGTATATCAATGGATTAAATCGTTGCCAAAGCAATGATTTTTACTGTAAATACATAGAGCATTTAGCAAGAGCTTCTTCCACAGATCCGCACCATTCTCCCGTGCAAAATATGCACGGTGTATAGCGCTCATTGCTGTATGTATAAAAATCGAAACTCCATTCATCACAACCACAATATCGTAAACGGCCCATCGGAAATGGTTCTTGACTATCTTTCGAAGCATCTAAATAACAAAATTGACCCCTAAAATGAATTTTTAGCTGAAATTTTGGATACCAAGTACATTTTTTTGCATATGCATTCGCACGTTCAATAACCATTTTTTGAATATCTGGAGTGATTTTTTCACCATCGCTATGTGGATCAAAAGACCATGTTTTTTGCATATATGAACCTATTTATGACTAAAAATTGTAAGATTCGGATCGTGTTTAATAGTTGTTTTTGCTTCGATTAATCTTAAGAAGCTGTATTCATGAGGATTTAAACCTCGCAAGAATAGTCATTGAATGAGAAATCATAACAAAATTTTCTGAAGAAAAAGGGTCTGTTTCATAATCTTTTGAAAGTCTACGAGAATTATTTAACCATGCAAAAGCACGTTCAACAGCCCATCGTTTAGGAATGACTTTCCATCCTTCTGGTACTATTTTTTGCGATATATCCATTTTTATTTTTCGAATATTTTCAACATAATTTTTTGTTGTTTTCGATACCCCGCATCACCACAAATTGCCTGCAGCGATGGGTATTGTTCACATGCCTTTTCAATA
>LCAT01000027.1 GCA_000996695.1 candidate division TM6 bacterium GW2011_GWE2_41_16
CTCTTCTTTTCACTTCATTCCTTGGATCTCTTTTTTGGATACCCTTTGCCAAGAATAAGTGTACCTGTTTAGTGTCTTTTTAAAAACGGCGCTCTATATGCTAAAGCTACGTCCGGCACGCAGCCCAGACGATCATACTTATTTTCGCCATGGGGCTTCGGCGGGCAAGGGGCTTAGGTCTATGAGTCAAGCATTCGCCCAAACGACGCGTACTTACGGTCGTTGTGGAGGGCAGAGCCCTTATTAATCGATTGTTACAAATGATCGATGAACGTGCGTCGGTGAATTATGCTTGCACCATTCGTGTTCAGCGCAGCGCGATGCTTTTCGGTGCCATACCCTTTGTGCGACTCAAATTCGTAAGCTGGAAATTGTGTGGTTAAACGTGCCATAAGCCGGTCACGGAACACTTTGGCAACAATGGATGCCGCAGCAATAGAGACCGAATAATCTTCACCGTGATAAAACGCATGCACGCGATCTGGTTCAATTACATCAAAGTTGATATCAACTGCATCAATCAAAACTTTGTCTATCTTGTTCAATTGTTGCCGTTTATGCGCAATCAATTGATAAAAGCTCCGAGCCATAGCTTTTTTTGTTGCCTGTACAATATTACATGTATCGATGGTGCGATGATCAATCGTTGCGCACGCATAGACGCTATGCTGTATAATCCACGCGCATGCTTTTTCGCGTTGAAGTGGCGTGAGTGTTTTGGAGTCGACGAGTAAATCATGATGTGCCCATGGCTGAAGAATGACCGATGCAGCGACAACGGGACCGGCCAAACAGCCACGTCCAACCTCATCGATGCCAACAACGACGAGATCGTTCTTCCAAGCATTTAGCTCGAATTCATTTTTTTCTGTGATGCGTTTTGCAGGTAAAAAAATCATGTTAAACGTTTCTATTTGACAAAAACATCAAAATCCTTACACTAAGAAATGTTATTAGTCTGAAGTATATGAAAAAAACGACGATTTTACAATCGCACTGTGAAAGGACTCTGCCCATGGTTTCGACAACTCTCCGCGTCAAAGAGCTTTTACGCGAAAAAGGTTGGACGACCAAAATTCTCGCTGAAAAAACTGGTATGTCTGAGAGTTATCTCACCCATATAAAAAATGGTACCAGACGCTGGAATGAAGACTCGCTCAAAAAACTTGCGCATGCATTTGATCTTGCGCCGGTCGATCTTTTTTCGCAACAAAAGCAGAGAACAGACTCAATTCAAAGCACGATTCAAATTCCTGAAAAAACTGAAGTTAAGTTGCATGTAAGTGTTATTCCGGTTGTTGGCGATATTCCTTCGAATCCGTCACCATACGATAACCAAATTATGCAGTTAACAACGGGTTGCCAAGATACGTTTGTTCCTGTTATCAACTGTACTGATCCGAACATGTTTGCATTGAAACTTTCAAGCAACTCGTTCAACCCAACTTTTGAAAAAGGCGACCTTTTGGTTGTTTCTCCAGAAGTGTGGACTCGATCTGGCGATATTGCTGCAGTTGAATTCGGCAATGATACACCAACTAAATCGATCGTCAAGGTTACCTATACCGATGATTTTGTGGTGCTTGAGTCGCTCAACTACAAACAATCACCTATGGCGCTTGTTCGTGGCAAAGATCACTTCCGTGTGATCGGTCGCGTTATCTCGCGCGTTCAAAAGTTTAACGAATAACCAGCATTTGCTGATCCGTTAACTTTTCCAAAGAACTTTAAAGACCCGATGTAAAAAATCGGGTCTTTCTTTTGAGCTTTAGCTCTGAGTATAGTGAGGTCCACCCAGCCTACGCCGAGGCTTCGGCGGGCAGGCTAAACTCTGCACATTCGTGATCATGAATAGTGTGATTTAATCACATAAACAAAAAACACCCGTACTACTTTATGACGCACCATGGCTTTCGCCATAAAAACTTGGGGATAGATTTGAACAAGGTGATTATAGCGTGAACGAGCGACCCGCGGCTTTGCTCAATGCTTTATTTATCTCGAGTGTATCTCGACGCGAGTATTCGCCAGTGTACGTAAGTATGCGTAAATCATGTGATAATGAGTATGCCCTTTGTAAAGAAACAAAAGCAGCAAGAGTATATTTGGTATAGAAAAATTTACTTAAATTGGTATACATGCCACAGATACGAGGTGTTTTACAAAAATACCTTTTAAGTGGTTCGCTAATGAATGTTGTAATTTTTTGAGAGTGCGGTATCAGATACCGGTTTGTACATCGGTACAGAATATATGCTGTTGCCGCCAATAGCGCAGTTTTACATACGTGTTCAAGATATAATTTTTTTCTAAAACTGTTTGATTTTTTATACAGAGAATTACATGTTTGGTGCGGAAGTTTTTCAGCTTTGAGCGCGTACCACAATGCCTCTGCGGTGTGGCCCTTTGCTGCGGCCTCATTGCTTGCATGGGTATATATTTGATCAATAGGGAAAACTGCTGCATTGCCAGTCGTGCAAGCGTAGGAGTGTAAAAGAATTAACTGATGTATGGGACATTGAGAGATTGTGTTTCTTGCTTGTTCCATTCCCTGAATGGGCATGCACATAGCCATGCACAAAAGAGCTATATTTATCGTGAAATTATTTAAGTGGTGCAGGCATAGTTGAAAGTTTTTCATGTCTTTTTGATATCTTGCCTTCGTGAAATATAATGCAAAGATCTCTTATAAAAGCTGTGCTACGCTCGGCGAGGACAATACCACCTAAAACAAGTTTAGCAATAGTTTTTGTACGTTGTGGCATAATGCGTATAAATGGTTTTAATTTTTTGTATGCAAAAAATCCTACAACACCATACACCGCTATTTTTCCTATGTGGCGTAGGCACCATTGAGCTGTGAGCCAGGTGCAATTATGTTGTTCGCAACCCGTATGTTTGATTTTATGGGCATACCACATTGATTCAGCTTCTCTGCGATTGTTTATTGCATCATCGCGCAATGCGGCACAGGCAGCTGCGTAATCATTTTTTTCTTGAGTCGTGTCGAGTTTCTGTGCTTTTGTTGTTTCGATAGCAGTTTTTACCGATGGTAATAGTAGTGGAAGTTTAATGGCTTCTTGTTCCATGGCCCAAACAGATGTATTGAAAGTAAACATGCATAGCACTGATGCGCAACAAAAAAGTTGTAAACAAACTTTTTGATAAGACCTTTTTATATTCATGAAATATCCTTATTTAAAAAATGATACTTTTATCATAACTTAAAAAAGAATTTTATGCAAAAAAGACAAGCTGGAATATTTTTATACTCCAGCTTGCAAAAACACGAAATTTATTTCACCACAAAATTGATGAGCTTACCGCTCACTACGATAGTCTTTTCGATCATTTTATCTTTGAGAAAACATTCTGCGGCAATAAGTGCCTGCTCGATAATAGTTTTTTCTGCTGTTCCATCGGGAACCGTGATGTTGCCTCGAGTTTTTCCGTTTACTTGAATAACAATAGTTAGTTCTTTTTTGCGAGCTAAGTCAGGGTCGTAAGTTGGCCACGCGCAATTTTCAAGTTTTTTGTTGCACAGATTTTCCAAAAGCTCAGCGCTTAGGTGAGGTACCATGACCGAGAGCAATACCAAGAGCGACTCTACGTTTGCTTTTGATATGCGTGCTTGAGTGGCGTTCATTTCATTGAGCCATTCCATGGCGGCCGATATCGCCGTGTTTGGCTTATAGCCGATTAAGCGCTCGGTGTATGCTTTCACAAATTGGTGAAACCGTGCGTTAACCTCAGGTGATTGTTGCTCGTTAGTTGATAAAATCGTGCGTTCAGTGGTGAGGTAGGTATGCAGCTTAATTAAAAAACGTTTCATACCTTCAAGGCCATTGTCCTGCCACTCGCAGTCAAGCTCTGGTGGTCCCATGAACAAAATGTACAGTCTTAAAACATCAGTGCCATATTTTTGAACAATGTCATCAGGATTGACCACATTGCCTTTTGACTTAGACATCTTTTCAACCGTGTGTGTTTTTTCTGAGTACTTGCAAACCATGCCCTGATTGAACAAATGGGTAAATGGCTCATCAAATGGCACATAGCCAAGGTCATGGAGCACTTTGGTATAAAAGCGTGCATAAAGCAAATGTAAAATAGCGTGCTCAATGCCACCGACGTACAAATCAACCGGCAGCCAATACTTCATGTCTTTCTCGCTAAATGGCGCATCGGCAAGATGCGGGTTTGGGTAGCGCAAGAAATACCAACTTGATCCCGCCCACTGTGGCATGGTGTTTGTTTCGCGTTTGGCTTTGCCACCGCATACCGGACAGGTTGTGTTTACCCAGGATTCGATGCTTGCGAGTGGTGACTCGCCAGTTCCGGTTGGTTGATATGACTCAACATCGGGTAAAATAACGGGCAATTGGTCTTCTGGTACAGGCACAACGCCGCATTTTTCACAATGAATAAGAGGTATTGGCTCGCCCCAGTAGCGTTGGCGCGAGAATATCCAATCGCGTAATTTATAGCGTACCGCTCTCTGCGCAAGGCCCAATTTGATGAGATGATCACTGATAAGTTTTTTACCCTCAGGTTCTGATTTGAGACCATCAAAAATACCGCTTTGCATCAAGAGGCCGTCGCCTTCATACACGCCAGTTGAGTCGCCCGCCGGATTTTGTATTACGTGTTTAACAGGCAGATCGTGTATTTGAGCAAACGCATAATCTCGCTCATCATGTGCAGGTACGCCCATAACCGTGCCCGTTGCATATTCGCGCAGTACATAGGGTGTTATGTAAATAGGTATGCGTTCGTTTGTGAGCGAATGGATCGCGTACAAGCCGGTGAAAAAGCCTTCTTTACTTTTTTCTTTTTCTGTTGCCGTTTGTTTTTCTTGAATCGATTTAAAGCGACAATATTCTTCTTGTTTATTTTGGGGTAAACAACTTTCGATAAGCTCATGCCCAAGCGCTGCAGCGATAAAGCTTATGCCGTAAATCGTGTCAGGACGTGTGGTGTACACCGTGAGCTTTTTGTGCGCGTCAGTGCATCCAAACTGAGGTCCGTCGCATTGTAATTTAAAATCGATGGTGAGACCTTCACTTTTGCCTATCCAGTTGCGCTGCATGGCTTTAACTTTTTCAGGCCAGTTTAACTTATTAAGCCCATCAAGCAATTTTTCTGCGTACGTTGTGATACGCAAGGCCCATTGCCGAATATTTTTGATTTCAACCAGCGTGCCACAACGCTCGCAACGGTCGTTGACCACTTCTTCGTTTGCAAGGCCTGTGAGACAGGATGGACACCAGTTAATAGGCAAAAAGGCCTCATATGCGAGACCTGCCTTGTACATTTTGACAAAGATCCACTGAGTCCATTTGTAATACTCAGGATCAGTTGTATTAATTTCTTTGGACCAGTCATAGATCGCGCCAATGTATGCAAGCTGTTTTTTAAAGTTTTCTATGTTGCGCGCGGTACCTATTGCCGGGTGTATACCTTTTTTAATCGCATCGTTCTCTGCGGGTAGTCCAAACGCATCCCAGCCCATAGGGTGTAAAATATTGTAGCCCTCGAGCCATTTAATACGTGTATACACATCGGATAGCACATAGCCTTTCCAGTGTCCAACATGAAGACCAGATCCTGACGGATAGGGAAACATGTCGAGGCAATAAAATTTTTTGCCTGAACCGGTTGGCTTAGTTTGACCAATGGGTTGTTTTTGCCATTGTGTACGCCACTTTTGTTCAGTGGCATGTGCATCGTATTGCATGATGATCCTCTCAGTAGAGATCGATTAGCGAATGTATGGCGTTCGCCACTTTGACTTTCACCAATTTGATTATTAAGCGTATTTCAAAATTGACATGTGAATGTGTATTTTTTAGTAAATTTTGCTATACGCGATGAGTTTGATTGCTGAAATAATTAAAAACATTACCAGTACAGGTACTTTAATTGGTTTAAAGTGCCAGAATGCATACAAAATATTACACAACGTGATCACGATGAATATTGGGTACAGAAACGTGATAAACGACAGTGACCAGTTGAGAATTTTTGCTAATCCAAGTTGAGCAATGACTGCGGTAATCACAAGATTGATGATCAACGAAGTTGTGTATGAAAGCTTTGAGCGCGAGAGTGTTTTTTGAACATATTCTGCCGTAACGCCCGATAGCGTAATAATCGTGACGAAGCATGCCAAAAAAATAATAAAGCCCATGATTGCTGCGCCGTATACGCCAAGTACGCGGAACGATATGGCACTAAAAATTCGGCCTTCGTTCAGACTGCTTAGTCCATGACCGTTATAAGCACTTAATGCGCACAGCCCTCCATATACGAGTGCAAGAAGTAATCCACCGCCAAGGCCGCCGATTCCCGCAATTTTCATAAGCGTTTTTCGATCAAGAGTTTCTTTGCGTGAGGCGCTATACATTTTGAGCAACGAAAAGATCATTGAACCAAAAAATATTGCAGCGATTAAATCGAGTGTTTGGTAGCCGGAAACAATACCATCCATCAATAAATTTGATATGGAATATTGGCTTGGAATAGCGGCTTGACCGTACCAAAGGCCCATAGCGATAATAAAAAGAACGGCACAAATTTTAAGAGGGCTCAAAATTTTACCGATGACTGCAAGTAATGTTTCTTTGCGGAACGATACAGAAAAAACAAGTCCAAGCATGGCTATCGAGTAAACAAATAGCGAAACGCTTGGCAAAAAGGGACGTAGCATTTCATAAGAAAAGGCTACGATCCGTGGCATGACCACGCATGGCCCGATAATAATCAAACTTATGAGTACTAAGACGGGGCCGGTCCACTTGCCTGTGCGGTTGAAGAATTTAATATAATCTCCTTCAAACGCTACAATACCTAGTAGCCCTATAACGGGAACAAGCACTCCGGTTAAACAGAATCCTAAGAAGGCCCATGGCCACGATGTACCACCTTGAACACCGAGACGAATAGGGAAAATAAGGTTGCCTGCGCCAAAAAGCATTGCGAATATGGTTAAACTGGTTATTTGGATATAGCGGAGCAGCTTATTCATAAAAAAGCCCTTGTGTGAAGAAATGAAAAATGTTGATGCTCTTGTGTTGCTTAGATATTTTGTACACGGTGTATAGCTCAACCAAAACTTTTTAAGAATCCAAATGTGTGCATCTAAAAATAACGTCTGCTCTATATGGATTGTTTTGTTAGAATATACTGATGTACAAATTTCACACTATCTAAAGAACTCTTTGATTATACCAGTAAATATGGAGCTCACAACGGTTCTGGGGTATGCCTGCAGAGCGTCATACTATAGCGCAGACCTGTAAGCTCTTGAGCTATGCTTAGAAGTTGATCGCCCATGTACTTGTACTTACTCGTACCTGGAGCTTTGTACATCCACAAACACAAATAGTGTGATTGGATAACATAAACAAAAAACATATTTGCGCAGGCCACCAAGTGATAATCGTGTCACTTGGGCCCTGGCTATATTTTTTATAAACGAAAGACATTTCGATGGCATATAAGACTGAAAAAATTTTAGTAGTTCCGGCTCACAAGCTTTTTGAACTTGGGCGATGGAGTGGTATTGTTTCTGATCACCGCATTGCGCATATTGTGAAATGCGTTCAAACATGCGGAAATTTTTTGGATCGTGCAGCAATGGAGTCTGACGAGTCTTACAAACAAATTATTCCGTATGTTGTGTTAACATATGGCGACAACGTATTTGTTATGGAGCGTGCTGACAACGCATCAGAAAAACGTCTTCGCTCAAAGGTAAGTATCGGCGTCGGCGGTCATGTGCGCGCTGATGATTTTTCAAAAATAGAACAATTTTCGGCTGACTCAATCGACTGGTTCAAGCGTGAGCTTGATGAAGAGATTGCGGGTGTCGAAATTAAACACGTAACATTCTTAGGTGCGCTGAATGATGACTCAAACGAAGTCGGACGTGTGCACTGCGGCGTGATTTATCGCATTGAATTGGCCCACCCACACGTGAGCATTCGAGATGAACACAAAAGTGGCGTTCTGATGCCGCAAGCTCAAACTCGTGAAAAGTATGACAGTATGGAAGAGTGGAGTAAGCTTGTTATGGATGTATTGAAGTAATGGTTTTGTTGAAAGGTTGTCCAAATGATCAAAGTAGCGTGTCGTTTTGTTGTTATGATCTGTGCTTTGACAAGTGTCTTTTCGCTCAGTGCTATGCAAATTCAACGCTCTTGTGATCTTGAATTGCAACCTCTTCACAGAAGTATTACCAATGATCTGTCATTTGCTTGGAACAACAATATGGTTCCTGCCCTTGTTGTTGTATTACCGCCAGAGCGTGGACCTTTGTGTGTTCGATTAAGCAGAAGTAATTTTTGTATACGACACCAAGCGATAGCAGGATCTTTGATAGGCTTTGGCATAGCTGGTGGAAGTATGCTTATAGGTCTCGCTGTGACGTATTTACGGTATCATGCGTTTGAACAGTAACGCGATTAATGTTGGTTCGAATGCGCATTGCACGCATATGCATGGTGCCAACAAGATGTTTGTTGCGTGATTTAATTGATCTTTGAGCCCAACAGTTTTGAGATTGTGTAAAAAATATAAAAATGCAAAAATGCTCCAAAGACAAATCACAAGATTGTTTTGTTGAAAGGGGCAGTTGCTATGGTTCGGGAAACATGTCGCTTCACTGTTGTCCTATGTTTGTTATTCACTACTTTTTCGCTTGGTGCTATGCAACAAATATTGGATGATCCAACAAAAGGGCACAGCTTGGATGAAATGAGTAACGCCATAGTTGCTACTGACGCCCTTTATTGGCAGTATTACTTCAGCTCTGTTTGTAATGGCAGTTCATTGCAAGAGCAGCAACGACCAGGCGTAGCTTATCAAACACACAATCCCACTTTAGCTGAAATGGAGGCTGGTATTCTTCAAGCTAATATTGAATTGCATATCTCCAGTACTGGCCATATTCAAAGACCGTTTCAAGCACATTGTTGTAAAACTAGATCAAACGGTGCCCCGTGCTGTTCCGTTTTTAAGCGATTTCTTTGTCGTAATAATAATGGCATAACTTTGTGTGCTTTCGTGGGCGTGCTCGGGGCTATTGGTTTTGGTGTTGGCCTGTGGGCTCTGGACCCGCATGCTTTTGATAACCTGTAGAGTTTCTAAAATATTTTGGGGAGATAACGTATGAATCGTGTACTACAAATTATGTTTGCAGTTCTTATGGCTAGCAGTTTTTCTGTTGGCGCTATGCAAGAGCAGCAGCCCGTATCTGTGCCAAATCAACAACAAGGCCATGGTGCTCCTCACAAGTGCAGCGGTAGTCCAAAATGTAAAGCGAGATGTCTGAAATGTGTAGAAGAAGGGTGTTGGGACGGGTGTGGTAAAAACTGCTGTACTTCAAAAAGTTGTGATGATTGTGGAGAAAGATGTTCACATTCAGCATGTGCAAAGTGTTGTGATTTAGTCGGAACAAGTTTTTGCAAAAATTTATGTTGCTGTTGTGCCGATGAGGAAGGTTGCTGTTGGGTTGATGAACCTTTTGATTATCAAGGTCATGATGGTCATACCCATTTCGGTACCACTAGAACATGTTGCTGTCGTACTACATGTTGTTGCGCAACTACTTGGGTGTTCACTGTAGTTGGTATTGTGGTGGGTGTGCCTCTTATTGTTGTGGCCGCGTTGGGTGGTTTCCGGGGTAAGTAATTTAAAATATTTTGGGGAGATAACGTATGAACCGTGTAACGCAAATTATGGTGGCAATTTTTATGCTCAGCAGTTTCTCTGTTGGTGCTATGCAAGAGCAGCAGCCCGTATCTGTGCCAAATCAACAACAAGGCCATGGTGCTCCTCACAAGTGCAGCGGTAGTCCAAAATGTAAAGCGAGATGCCTGAAATGTGTAGAAGAAGGGTGTTGGGACGATTGTTGTGAGAGCTATTCAGAAGGTTGCGATGATTGTTGCGGAAAATGCGCGAAAACAAAAAGTGCAAAATCATGTGCAGAATGCTGTAATTTAACGGCAAAATGCTGTGGTTTGTCTGCGAAATGCTTTTGTAACAATTGTTGCTGTTGTTGTAATAGGGATAGAGGCTGCTGTTGGTACACGGACTACTCCGATGCCACTGACCACTTAGGTGTCCCTGGCATTCCTTACAGAAGATGTTGCTGTTCTAGCCTTTGTTGCGTAACTACAGGGTTACTTACTGTGGTTGGATTGGGTGTAAGTATACCTTTTATTGTTTTGGCAGCAGTAAGTGCATTTCGAGGTAAGTAATCATAAAATATTTTTGGGGAGATAACGTATGAATCGTGTAATACAAATTATGTTGGCAGCTTTTATGTTTGGCAGTTTTTCTGTGAGTGCTATGCAGCAACAACAGCCCTTGCCTGCACCCAATCAACAACAAAGCCACGATGTAGAGCTTGTCTTTGATCCAGTTGTGCAGCCATCGTCGGCACCTGCAAATAGCAGTATTACCAATATGGTGCCAGCAAAAAAATGTGCTCAATACTGTGGAAATGTTTTTTGTTGTGACTGCTGTGATAACAATAAGTGCTGTTACGTTTGTCGAGATAGATCTTCTCGTTGTCCCCTAATTCTTGCAACATGTGGAATCTTGGGTATAGAGCGCCGTTTTTAAAAAGACACTAAACAGGTACACTTATTCTTGGCAAAAAGTATTCAAAAGAGAGCGCCAAGGAATGAAGTGAAAAGAAGAGA
>LCAT01000028.1:0-8883 GCA_000996695.1 candidate division TM6 bacterium GW2011_GWE2_41_16
ATATTATGATTTGTCGGTGTCAGCATGAACCGCCGTATACCGAACGGTACGTACGGTGGTGTGAGAGGGCGGGAGCTCGCGCTCCCCCCTACTCGATTGAGTACATTTCAAACCTACAACAACTCACTTGCACGTTGGCTGAGCATACTACGCTCGCTCGACTGCAAGAATATGGTCGAGAAGTAGGGCTCACCCTTAAATTTTTCTGAGGCGACGACCAGACCGTTCGAGCTGAAGTCCAAGTACGGCGAATCAATCTGATACGGGTCTCCCGCAAGCACGATTTTGCTACCCTCACCAACACGGGTGATAAGCGTTTTAACCTCATGCGGCGTAAGGTTTTGAACTTCATCGATTAAAATATATTGGTACGGGATCGAACGTCCGCGCATGTAGGTAATCGCTTCAAGACTAATCTTTCCACGCTTCACAAGGACATCGAGCGGCGCTAAGGCTGCACGCTGCTGCCCGTCGACCTGACCTTTTTTCCCTTTTTTGTGTTTTTTACCGCCATCTGCCTGACCTTGTTGGCCATGCTGATCATCATGATGATCTTCGTGGCGCTGTACATCGAGTCCTTTATTGGCCAAGTGCACGATAAAGTCCATGTTGTCATAAATAGGCTGCATCCACGAGTGCATTTTTTCTTGCACGTCACCGGGCAGATACCCAATGTCCGGACCAAGCGGAATAACCGGACGAGAGATAAGCAATCGTTCATACATGTTTTTGATCAGCGTTTCGTATAAACCGGCAACAAGCGCTAAAAACGTTTTACCCGTTCCTGCGCCACCGACAAGTGTCACAAACTGAATTGATGGATCAAGCAATGCATCAAACGCCATGAGCTGCTGCACATTTCGCGCCTCAATCGGCCAGGTGAACCCGGGCTGATTAACCTCAATAAACTCTTTGCCACCTTTGTAGCGAAAGACTCTAAAGTTTTGATCATTGTGCTCACTGTGTACCAAAAGATACTCGTTGAGCATAAACCGCTTCTCGAGTGCCCCTTGAATCAGTTCATCAGGAATGCCTCTGCGCAGAGAAACAGCAGGCACGGCAATATACTGCCAACCTTTATAGACAAACTCTTCGGTAATCACATGCCGCGCATAATCCTCGACCTCAAGACCGAGCGCGTCAGCCCTCACACGCATGTTAATGTCTTTTGAAATCAGACGTACAGAGTATCCCTCTTTTTTAAGAGAGAGCGCACTTTCTAAAATTTCGTTATCGCTTTGAATTGGATCATGGGAAGATGCTTGCCAGTCATGTTCTTTTGAAATAAGAATGCGAACTATGCCACCTGAGTCCAAAACAACGCCATCGCGAAGAGAACCACTTTCGCGCAGTCCATCGAGAACACGTATTGCTTGACGAGTACTTTTACCGCGAGGAGTGTTCTCACCTTTAAAGTGGTCCAGCTCCTGCAAAACAACCAGCGGGATACCTACGATATTATCCCCAAAATTAAAAATAGCATGAGGATCATGTACCAGCACGTTCGTATCCAGAACGAATACTTTACGTTTTTGCTCCACCATTGCCGCTCCCTCTCCTGTTAGAGTACACCTAAGAAGCCAGTGCTGCTCTATATGGCGGTTGCCATGTTTCGGGGAACCATAAGCTGGCATGCGTGATCGCTGCCCTCTTTTACCGGTTTCCCGCTTTGAGCATCAACGACAACCTTAGCAAGATCAGGATCATAAATAAAATCCTTTTCTTTTCCGGGAAACTTTGCAGCGACTCGCATCCATACTGGCAAAGCCGTGCTCATCGCATAAACGCCCTCACCGAGCGGAATATTATCGTCGCGACCAAAATAGACTACGCTCGTCAAAGATGGTGTCGCTCCAATATACCAACAGGTGCGCGCATCGTTTGTCGTACCCGTTTTTCCGGCACATATACCATGATACGAACACCATCGACCCACGGCACGTACATGATCAACGGTCGCAACAAGCGCTGATACAACCTGGCTTGTCGCATTCCACCTACACACCTGCCGAGAAATCGGTTTGTACTTCCATATTTTTTGGCCCCAGCAGTCTTTAATCCATTCGATTAAAAATGGTTCAACATACACGCCATGATTGATAATTGAGTTGAACGCTCCCAACACTTCAATAGGGTACGCCTCAATACACCCAAGCGCCAAAGACGGGTAGGGTACAAACGGACCTTTAAGGCCGCATCGTTGAGCCGTGTCAATTACTGCAGGAATGCCCGCACCGAGCAATGTTTTGATGGCAATAATATTGGTTGAACGCATCATGGCATACGCAAGGGTCATGGATCCATAAAAATCACGGTACACATTGCGTGGCTCCCAGTCACCCTGAGGCGTAGGAATAGAAATCGGTTCATCAACGGCGAGGTCCAAAAACGTTTTGCCTTTTTCGATGGCGGCCAAATATACGAACGGTTTAATAATGGACCCTATTTGTCGACGCGCCTGTGTTGCACGATTAAATTGTGAGGAGGTAAAATCATACCCACCAACCAGCGCGCGTATTGCGCCGGTTTCACGATCAATACACGTAAACGTACCATCAAGCGGAATGTGCATTTGATCTCGCACCTTATCGCACATCGCAAAAAATTCTTTTTCAGCACACTCTTGATGATCAAGGTCTATGGTTGTTTGTACGACGTACCCTTGTGTGTATAATGCCTGTGCACCGACCGTGTCTTCGAGAAACAGACGGATCATTTCTCTGAGATGCCCACAGGGATTTTTTTTTAAAGCACGGAGGTTTACAAAATTCGTATTAATAGCTTCACGATATGTTTGTTCATCAATTTTGCCCACATGCTGCATCGTTTTAAGAACCAGGTCTCTTCGTGCAAGAGCACGCTCTGGGTTGATAAGAGGACAATATCTTGTTGATGATCGAACGATTCCTGCAAGCATGGCCGCTTCTGCTATGGATACATCGCGTACCGATTTACCCCAAAAGCGTTGGCATGCCGCTTCAACGCCATAAATATTTGAGCCAAGGTGCACATGATTAAGATAGGTCTCTAAAATTTGATCCTTGGTCAAACGCCACTCAACGACAAACGTTACAACCATCTCTTTGAGTTTTCGCTCGAACGATTTTTTCGCGTCAAAAAACAACAACTTTACGAGCTGTTGTGTGATCGTACTTGCACCCTGAGCCTTACGGCCTTTTATGATATCAACAGCAACCGAGCGAAATATACCCCGAACATCAACACCATAATGCGAATAAAAAGAACGATCCTCGATAGTCAAAAAAGCATCAATCACACTTTTGGGAATATCCTGTAAACGCACTGGTACATGACGATCAATCTGAAAGCGCGTGACCTCTTTGCCATGAATGTCGTACACAATCGTGGCTTTATCGGGCGAATAATTTTCGAGCACCGAAAAATCTACGACCGTTGCGTGCACTAAAAAGAAAAACACGCCGGCAAAAATGGCCGCGCAAAAGACAGACCCCCACAAAAAGATGCGCACAAAAGAAAAAACTGTGCTGCGCATAAAAATCTCACCTTCGCTCTACAAAAAGAGGTTTTCGTTTTATATTTAGATTGTTCTCATACTATCAGAAATACATGAGAAGGGAAAAATACAAGGGCTCTGCCCTTAAACCCGCAAGCTCCCAGAGCTTGACCTGGTGACATAATAGCCAAGACAGGCAGCCGCCTGCCCTGGCTCACAGAAATAATACATGCGCGCTTGCTTGCCAGCCATAGCCCCAGGATCCCATAGACTCTGGCGTTGAGAGGGAGGGTTGGCGACGGCTGGACTTGATTACATAAGACTGGGCATTTACATGAATATCGTTGCAATAGTTCTCGCGTTTATTATCGATGTCACTTCAGGGTCTATCTCTTTTGCACCATATCCCTCAATGCTTTTGGCAATACTCACGCACCTTGCAGTACAAAAGCAGATACGCATGACACCGTTCGTCATTACACTGTTTTTGTTTATGGTATACGCAACACGTTTTTGTATATCATGTTATGCGCTCATTCCGCTTATTGTACTCTGCTTTGGACTTTCGTTTTTACGCAAATATGTGTACATAAGCTTGTGGAATGCACGACTTATGGGCTGCGCAACCTACGTATGCTCTTACGTTATATTTTTTCCGCGACCTGTTGAGGGAATTGCCCTTGAACGTATTTTGGCTATCTTATTGTTTGCTCTTTCTTTATACATCATCGTTTCATCTTCTCGTTTTTATCAAAAGGATTTGTCATGAAAACTTCCGCTGAATCATCAAAGCATGCACAAAATCTCAGTAATCTGCGCCACTCGACTGCGCATCTTTTGGCACATGCCGTCACAGAACTCTATCCTGACACGCTTCTCACCATCGGACCTGTGACAGATGAGGGATTTTTTTATGACTTTTTGCCCACAACAAATTTTAAAGAAGAAGAACTGGCGATCATCGAAGCACGCATGCATGAGATAGCTGCACGCGCACTCCCGATAACTCAAGAAGAAATCAGCAAAAAAGAAGCTCAAAAACTTTTTGCCGATAATCCCTATAAACTCGAACTGATAGAAAATATTACTGATGAAATGGTTGGCATATCCCGCCAAGGCGATTTTTTTGATCTTTGCCGCGGCGGGCATGTTGCAAACACCAAAAACATCAAACACTTTAAACTCACCGCAACGTCTGGCTCATACTGGCGTGCTGATAAGACAAAGCAAGCATTGCAGCGCATAAGTGGTACGGCGTTTGAGTCGCAGCAGGAGCTTGATGAATACGAACAGCTCAAGAAAGACGCCATACTCTACGACCATCGACGATTGGGCAAACAGATGGACCTGTTCTCTATCTCTGATTTGGCAGCAGGCTTTCCATTCTTTCATCCAAAAGGATGCGCTGTTCTTAACACGATGATTGCATACATGCGTGGCCTACAAAGAAAACATCATTACCAAGAAGTATTAACACCCGTCATGATGAGTGATGAGTTGTGGAAAACGTCAGGCCACTACTATTTTTACAAAGACAACATGTATTTTGCAGACCTTGAAGATGCATCCTATGCCATCAAACCGATGAACTGCCCAGGATCAATTTTAATTTATGCATCACGCCCACGCTCATACCGCGAGCTCCCTTTGCGTATGTCTGAATTTGGGCATGTGGTACGCCGCGAGCTTTCGGGCGTATTACACGGTCTTATGCGTGTACGCGGATTCACTCAAGACGATGCACATACCTACTGTACTAAAGACCAACTTGAAGATCAGATCATAAATATCATCAAGATTATCAAAGAGATGATCCAAAAGTTCGATATCAAAAATATGCATTTTGCCATCGCAACCAAGCCTGCGACAAAATATATCGGCAGTGACGAGCTCTGGGATACTGCAACAAACGCCCTTAAGACCGCGCTCGAAAGGGTCGGTGAACCCTATCGCATTAAAGAAGGCGAAGGCGCATTCTATGGACCAAAAATTGAGGTTGGCATCCAAGACTCAATGAAGCGCTTCTGGCAGTGTAGCACGGTCCAGGTGGACTTTTCGCTTCCTGAGCGTTTTGATATTCATTACATCACCAAAGAAGGCACCAAAGAACGTCCTATCATGATCCACCAAGCAAACTTCGGCTCACTTGAGCGTTTTTTTGGCATCTTAGTTGAACACTACAAAGGTAATTTCCCCTTTTGGCTTGCACCGGTTCAAGCACGCGTGTTGCCCATAACTGACGCGCAACGTACATATGCTCAAAAATTGTATGAAGATCTGTATGCATGCGGCTATCGCGTAGAAATTGATACGAGCGGCGACCCACTCTCTGGACAGATTAAATCGGCCCAAGAAGAAAAAATACCGTTGATGATCGTCATCGGGAAAAAAGAAGAAGAAGCCAAAACCGTTACGCTCCGCCATCGCGATGGCAAACAAGAGATGGGCCTTGATTACCAAGCACTACTCTGTCGATTCGAAGAACTACAAAGATAACTTTACGCTATTGAAAAGCCCCGGAGAAATTCGGGGCTTTTTCTTGAACAAAAAAAAAGGATGCTGATATGAAAAAATTAATTCGCGTACTTGTTTTTTGCATGTTCGTCTGTATCACGCCAAAGCTTTATTGCATGGACTTTTTTAGCTTTTATCTTGGCTTTGGAACTGATGACAAGGGTAGATCTTTGGCATCAATCCACAACTATACGTATCAACATAAAGAAGCTCAGCACGATTTCATTCAACGCATATTTCCAAATCTAAATCCATCTGAAGCCGATCCATCTGCACCACGTATCACGCAAAAAGAAGTTGATCGCATGAAAAAGAATCCAACCATTTTGGCTAACCTGCGAAAGTCGTTTGATACGATGCTCGATTTTTACGGCATCAAATACAATACAGCTCATACGGCGTTAGAGCGAAATATGGAGAATGAAAAAACTCGTTTCGGCTTGGGTGGATGGAACAGTAGATCTGCAAACTGGCTCACGAAAAATAATCACAATTATCTGCGTATTACACGCATCATCACCTGTTTACACCTTTTTGGACTTAAACAAGAAGCAACACTGTTTTTTGATTTTTTGAATCAGCTCTATCAAGACTCTCAGTACAAAAAAATGATTGGCAAAACAACGTTTGATTATTGGTTCCGAGCACACTCAACAGCACTGATAAAACATTTTAATTCTGACGTGCATGCGCTCTCACAAAAAGCCTCACAGTAACCAAATTTGTACAAAAATTTCTCGAGATTGAAAAAATAGTAAACTCTTTTTATGCATGCGAATTATTTCATACTTGAATTTATTTAAAACATGTGTATTATAAAAAATATAGAGTCAAATAGTTTAACTAGTACAAAAGGACCTGTTGTATGAAACGTCTATTTTTTGTCGCCATAACGCCCCTGCTTATCGTAACTTCACATATACACTGCACAAAAAGTTCTTCAACACATACTATGCTCATCGAAGTTTTAGACATGCGCATGTACCCAAATAAATTATTATCCTTGCGGCCCTTACTTACTAACCCGAATGAGGCTTTTGTACATGCAGCCAAACATAATAATTTTGCGATATGGATACAATGTCTTTTGCCAAAAAAAAGAAATCTCAAGGCTCATGATATTGAGCAACTGATGGATCCTGCCGCATGTTATGAAAAATCGATGTGGAACCCAGCCATAGATGTAAATTTTTTCGGCCAAGATGACCAGACCGCCCTTATGTGGGCAGCAAAAAACCATAATGCTGTCATGATCACCATACTACTACATCATCCAGATATTAACCCAAATCTGATAAACGCTCATGGACAAACCGCACGTGATATCGCTCAAGAACAGCTTGACGATACGCCATTAACCAACCCTGAAAAAAGAATCGCATACAAAAGTATCATTGAGATACTTTCTTCAACAGCTCCAAACACGCCGACAACAACCACCCAGCCTTCGCCCAATGGCTTCCAGCCGTCGCTTCCCAAATAATACACACTTGTTTTTATCTGGTATGGCGAACAAGCCGGCGGGCAGGCAACAACAACAAGTCCTTTTATAAAATAAGACCCGAAACCTAAAAAAAATATGTCGTAAACGAATTAATCGCTTACGACATATTTTTTTTTGAATAATTTTTTTAAACTTTATGCGCACATTTTGCTTTATATTCTTCCAGTGCACGGGACAAACTCTGTGCAAGGCTCAAACACCTTTGATCCCCAGGAACATTAACCGCGAGAGCTCGCACAGATAAAAAATCAACAAGCCTTTGAACCTTTTGTTCAAGGTTAGGCTGCACTGTTTCTTTGTTAACCATGTCACGCATTAATGATAGCGACATGCCCATGGCACATCTAAATGCATCTTTTTGACTTAATCGCGAGCCGGCACATTGTTGCACAAAAAGTTTTTGATGCCGCTTTTCTTGTTCCACCATTGCTATCAGATTAACCGTTGCACACAGCATCAGACCGAAAAAATACATATTTTTAAAGAACATAGTCAAAACCTCTTTTACATAAAAATAGTGCTATTTTTTGCCACAAAACGTATCAACCGCTTCTAAAGATCGATATAGTAAAACAAAAAAACGTATACTACAATCTTCAGATCGATTTAAATTCATTTTTCAATAGAACAATTCTCTATTTGAATTTTTATAAAAACAGTGTAAAATTAAAGAAGTTTATAAAATAATATTCTAAATAATCATCCGTTCTCAAAGGAATGTCATATGAAACGATTACTTTTTTCCACTCTTACCCTCACTCTTGCGCTATCATCACACATGTACGGTATGGAGCAAATTCCAAACCAAACACCACAGCAAGCTTCTATTATCCCTGTGTGTTCGATTTGTAGTAGTGACAGCACGCTAAATGAGCCAGCTATAATTAATTGTCCCGATGGACATATTTTTCATGAGTCATGCATACGTCAAACAAACATGAGGCCTCGCAGCACAGGATCGACAGAACTACCACTGACCCCATGCCCGATATGTCACAAAAAATTGAAAAAACTATCATTTATTCTAAATAGAATAAATGATCACAACGAAATTGAAAACGTTGAAGTGTCTTGGACAGAGCTATGCCACATCATTGGCAAGTATTCTGAAACACATGATATAAGAAGCTGTATTCGTGAATAAGTAAAAATCTGGTAAACTCCTGATTAGAAGGAGTAACCAAATGGCATATTCAAGTGATATTACGGATCAAGGCTGGGAAAAAATAAAAGATCTTTTCCCAAATGGCAACAGGTCAGTACATGATAAAAGGATTTTAGTTAATGCTGTTTTTTTATATAACGAAAACAGGCTGTCAGTGGCGATTTTTGCCAAACGATTTTCCATACTGGAGCAGTGTTCACTCTTTTTTTTATCGAGCAAAGAAAA
>LCAT01000028.1:8940-9407 GCA_000996695.1 candidate division TM6 bacterium GW2011_GWE2_41_16
CAAAGACAACAGGCAAGGGTATTAAACGTGGTATAGACGGTGGAAAAAAAAACAAAGGGTCGAAAAAGACACATCATCACTGACACTCAAAGTCACATACTAGCAATTGGGATTCATGCAGCGAATATTCACGATACCGTAGCAGGACCGTCTATTATTGAAAAAGTCTGCGAACAATACCCATCTATTCAAGCAATCTGTGGTGATGCAGGATATCGTAAAACGACAAAAAATTATGTTGAAAATATTCAAAAAATAAAAATGGATATATCACAAAAAATTGTACAAAAAGGATGGGGCGTTATTCCTAAACGATGGGCTGTTGAACGAGCTTTTGCATGGTTGAATAATTCTCGTAGACTTTCAAAAGATTATGAAACGAATCCCGTTTCTTCAGAAAATTTTGTTATGGTTTCTCATGCAATGACTATTCTTGCGAGGTTTTCAACACCATGAATACAGCTTCT
>LCAT01000029.1 GCA_000996695.1 candidate division TM6 bacterium GW2011_GWE2_41_16
GCGATGGACACCCTTGCCTTAAGCTAATGGCTACGTTGCCGCTCGCCAATTGGGGACTTTCACCCTTGAGGTCGCGCCCGTGCCGGGCGCACAAATAAGTAAGCCCCATGGTTCAAAATGCCATGGGGCTTTTTTTTGATAACAAACAACATATAGCCTGGGCTATTTAGGCCTGCGCAAACATGCTTTTTGTTTATGTGATTCAATCGCACTATTTGCGTTTGTTGATGTGCAAAGCTTTCAGGACTGCGCTATAAATACCCTTGTGTTTTTTATATACATATTATTACACTTATATTAAATAGTATTTACAAATATATAAAAAAAGGAGATCACATGAGAATCACTCGAATGCTCACATTTTTGAGCGTCGTACTTGCTGTTGGCACCTGTTACAGCCTTTCTGCAGCTAAATTGTTTATAAGAAATAACGGCAGAAAGAACGAAGCGGTGATCATTCGTACTTTTGGTAAATGCGGCGAGTACAAGTTCGAAAACGTTTTACCAATACCCTTTGATCCAAATATTAAACCTTTAGATAAACATGAAAAAGAAATCATGTCGCCCGATAAACTATGGTTATGCGGTATAGAAGAAATAGAAGTCAATGGTAAAAAAGTTAAGCCAGGAGTGGATGCCGTAAGTGATGATTATAGATTGATTATTAATCCTGACGACAGTCTTGAGCTTTGGTTTGTGGTGCGTGGATACCAGACAAATGCTGCAGATATAGATGACCGCAATAACAAAAATGTTCATCACTATTTATTCCAAGACAAGCCCGGTACAGAAAAAATTCCGTTTGGAGACCGCAAGGCAAAGGACTTTGAACCAATCATCGTAAAATAAAGAAACTATTTTTTAATTTTTTACTCATAAAGGAAGTTGTATGAAAAAGTTATGTACACTCATGATCACCTTAAGCGCACTTGCGCTCACTACAGGTATGTATGCAAAAAAATGGACAACAGACAAGATAACAGAAGAGGCGATAAGCAAAAGAACTGAAGATAAAATAGCAAAAGAAAAAACACCTTTTTTTGAATATCAAACACTGATACAATCACTTGGTCGCCTCGATGAAAGTAAACCCGCTGCAAAAAAAGCAAAATGGGATGCTCTGGAGCATTTTTTATTAGGCGAAAAAAACTCAAAAGGAGTCAGAGCTGAGAATGGATATTTGTATAAACTATACCCAACTCTTGCAACAGCTGGTGGCACGTCACGTCTTTCAAAAAAACGCATTGGCGAGCTCTTTAAAAAAATAAAAGAGCAAAGTAACGACAGTTTAAAAAACCTTCTCGATGATAAAAAAGCAAAAGACAATAAAAAAGACCAAACAGGTTTTGATGGAATACTTTCGGACGCGCATATTAATTATATATTGATACGAGCAGGAACTACCGCTAAAGAAAAGCGTTGGATACTGGAACTGCTCCACGAACTTGCATTGACTCTGAAAAAAGAAAAAGCTTTAGCTCCTTTAACAATTCCAGAAAATACATATTCAACTCTTTCATCTCAAGAAACACTCGATTTTCTTGCACAAGCCCTGAACGAAGATGAAGAATTGCCTTTATCAAACCCTACATACGAACCTGCACGAGAATTGCCATATGGTCAAGGAGAATAAACGAGCAACCTAAAGCACAAAAAAGGCTCAGAGTTTTTTGCTCTGAGCCTTCATATTTTTGGTGGCGATGCAGGGACTCGAACCCCGGACCTACAGATTATGATTCTGCCGCTCTAACCAACTGAGCTACATCGCCGTCATGTATATTTCAATGTTCTAAAAACGTAAATTGCGAACTCCAAGCACCTGTACAATAAATTTAAGCAAGAATCTCAAAAGTAGCAAGCCGGTAAGCAATGTTGCTACGATACCTACGATCATCGTCAAGGCAAATCCTTGGATTGGACCAGTGCCGAAGTAATACAACACCGCAGCAACCAAGAAGTGCGTGATGTTTGCATCTAAAATAACTTCCAGAGCATCTGAAAAGCCAACATCTATTGCCTTGCCAAGTGGCAAACCAAGAGCAAGCTCTTCGCGAATGCGCTCGTAAATCAAAATGGAAGCGTCAATAGCCATACCTATCGAGAGCACCATACCTGCGATACCTGGCAATGTCAGCGTTGCGCCGATCATCTTGAGGCCAAACAACGTAAGCATGAGGTTGTAGAGCAATACGATAAAAGCAATCAAACCCGCAGTTTTATAGAACGCCACACTAAAGATAAAGAGCAAGATCAAACCAACAACACATGCAACGAGCCCTTGACGAGTTGATTCTTGGCCGATTGATGGACCGATATGACGCTCTTCTTCGATGGTCACAGGAGCAGCAAACGCACCCGATTTGAGCATACGCGCCATAGCCGATGCTTGTTGCATCGTGTACTGCCCGGTAATAATACCTGAGTCTCTAATTTCAGTACTGATGTTTGCAGCGAGAATAACTTCATTATCAATAATAATCGCAAGTGAACGACCAATGTTTTCACGCGTTAATTGAGCAAATTTACGTGCACCTTCAGTATTGAACGTAAAACCGATCACTGGTGCGCCAACTTCATTAGTTTGACCACGCGCATCTTTGAGCATGCGACCGGTAACATCAGCGTACTTTGATACGAGATAAAAGCGTGATTCGTTATTTTTGTGACCTGGAAGAATCATAAGAGTTTCAGGAATTTGACCGCCAAAACGATCTTCGAGTTCTTCTTTGCTTGAACCAGCATCTTCAACAAGCTTAAACTCGAGCAGCGCTGTTTTACCAAGCATCTCTTTGGCTTGTTCAAAGTTATGCACATCAGGAAGTTCGACAACTATTTTGTCATCGCCTTGTGACGAAATAGGAATCTCACCAACACCAAAACCGTCAAGTCGCGAGCGCAACACATGAATGTTGTTACCTATCGCTTCTCTTTCAATTGTCTTGATATCTTTTTCAGCCATTTTGTACACGACCGTGTCGTTGTTAACCGACGAGGTCAAATCAACACCCGCCTGTGCGATCATGCCTGATGCTTTTGCAGCATCTTGAGCTGAGGCATACGTTACGGTTGCCATAGAACCTTGAACCACTTGTTTAAGCGGTTTTGCGCCACCTTGTTCCAAATCAACTGTTTCTAAAGAACGAAGACGACGAAACATGTCTTCTTCGAGCGCCTTATTTTGCTGTACACCCAATGTAATGTACGTACCGCCAACAAGGTCGATACCGAACTTCATATAGGTTTTTATGTGTGCAACAAAATAAACGCCAGCAACTGAGGCAAGCATCAAAAGAGAAAAAAGAATGTACGAATTACGAAACCGTGCATCGACCATTGCGCATCCTTTGGGCAAAATATGAACGGTAAAAAAGCTTCATGTACTACGATTGTTTTTTTGGTGCGGCAGAAGGGACTCGAACCCCCACAGGATTTCTCCCACAGCCCCCTCAAAGCTGCGTGTCTACCAGTTTCACCACTGCCGCACAAAATCTTATGTCAACGTTATATGCGTATAACAGACCAATCTGTTTCAGCTGTTATATGCACCACAAACGTATCAAAAATCACCTATCTGCGCAAATTTATTTTATATTTTTTCAACATTTTGTGGATGAAAAAAATAGTACACCTGTTCTGCTCGTGCTTTACCCACAATTAACGCTAACTCTTTTATCGATTTTGTTTTTATGTGATCAATTGATCCATAAGCCCGCAGCAAACGCGACTTCGTAAGATTTCCGACACAAGATATATCATCAAGCTCTGATCGAATTAATCGCTTCTTGAGACATGCTCGACTGTGCTGAATCGTAAAATTATGTACACTATCGCGCACCATTTGTATAAACAAACCAACAGGCGTCTTAAGTGGCAATCTGAGCATTGACCCATCAATAAACATCAAAGTTTCTTCTTTTTTTGCTAAACCAACCACACAAGTGTTTTTGCCTATCGCGGCTAAAGCTTCACATACTGCACGTATCT
The DNA here is from genome assembly GCA_000996695.1 of candidate division TM6 bacterium GW2011_GWE2_41_16. GTDB lineage: Bacteria > Babelota > Babeliae > Babelales > Babelaceae > GWE2-41-16. The sequence goes on from LCAT01000029.1 coordinate 3,985, forward strand.
GAGGAATACCACCATCAACAATAAGCACATCCGGCAACGATTCTTTGCTATAACGCCTGGTAATAAGTTCGCTCATGCACGCAACATCGTTCTGACCGACCACACTACGCATACGATACCGTCGCCAACTCTTTTTTATTGCCGCTCCGTCCTCATAACGAACTGCTGCTCCAACTAAACAGGTATCCCCTTGATTTGAAATATCAATACAATCAACCACATGTACCTCATGGGTCGTTTTGAGCAATTCTTGCACTGTCGTGCCTATACGCGTACGCCCAACCAATCGATTAAGAGACAATTGAGCAAACTCATAAAGGTGTGCATGTTCACGTGTAGACTCCCACGAGATAACACGACTCCATACGTGCTGTATAAATTTCTGCACAGGCTCCTGAGGTACATTCTGCACAATAATATGCGCGGGAGGCCTTTTAGCCGCATAGTAACGTCTTAACAGTGTTTCTTGTGCTTCAGAATCATCTATTACAAATTCTTCTACTTCAAGTACCGAACCTTCTTTTGCATGTCCAACCACTGCATACGTAGTTGATTCATGCTCTACAAAAGCCCATACGTCTTGGTCATGTCGCACACGAGATTGCATATATATTTTTTTTTGAATCTGCTCAATCAATTCCATGCTTTTTTTGCACGCAAGCGCGTCTTCATATCGTTGTTCTCCAGCAGCCTTTTTCATAGCCGTTTTTTGCATCTCAAGCAATAAGACGCCATCACTCGAAAGACAATCAATCGCTCTTTGGATTGCAAGATTATACGCTTCTGCAGATATTGTTGTATCACACGGAGCTGAGCATAAACCCATTTCTTTATAGACGCAGGCGTTTTTTGGTAGTACATCACCGCATCGACGAGCACAGGTAAGACTCAGTAATGTCTGCACAATGCTTCGCGCGGCAGCGGCTGACATAAACGGTCCAAAAAAAAGATCTTTTTCGTTTTTTTTGCGGCTTATCAAAATACGCGGAAACGGTTCACGTGTGATCTTGATATACACGTATTTATCAGCGTCTTTAAGCCGAAAGTTATACAGCGGCTTGTATAGCTTAATGAGTGTATCTTCTAAAAACAAAGCCTCATATTCATCACGCGTTTCGATATAATCGATATACGCGCGCTGCTGTGCAAGAAGTTTATATTTAGGATAGGTATCGACATTAACAAAATAATCGGCAACTCGTTTACGAAGGTTTTTTGCTTTGCCCACATACAAGGCTTTACCTGCTGCATCACGATGAATATACACGCCGGGTCTATGTGGCAGTTCGGTATAATCATGTACCCTCATAAAAAGCCCCCCTTTTTAAATCACATCACCCTTTTTTGGTTCTGACTTCGCTGACATTAATTTTGTCATATAATCTCGCAACTCAATTGCACGTTCAAAATCAAGATCGGCAGCCGCTTGCTCCATCGCCACACGCGTTCGTTCTATAAGCTCTGTGCGCATGTTGTCAGGCAATTGACCAACAACTGAGAGCGGAACTGTTTGATCCTCTTCTTCAAGAGCACGAAACACGGTTTGTGGCGTTATGCCATGCTGCGTATTGTAACGCTCTTGAATAATACGACGGCGATTGGTTTCATCTATAGCACGACGCATCGAATTGGTCATTTTGTTGGCATACAGAATAACTCGACCAGCACTGTTACGTGCAGCACGACCAATGGTCTGAATTAAGCTACGTTCATCACGCAAAAATCCTTCGCGATCAGCATCAAGAATGGCAATCAGCGTAACCTCAGGGATATCAAGACCCTCGCGCAAAAGATTCACCCCAACCAGCACATTAAATCTGCCAGTTCGCAATTGCCGAATAACACTTGTGCGCTCAAGCGTTTTGATTTCGCTATGCAGATAACATGCTGCAACACCTGCTTCGCGCAAATAGGTCGAAAGTTCTTCTGACATTCGCTTGGTCAGCGCGGTTACTAAAATACGGCCTCCGCGTTCGATTTCTTTTTTTATCTCGCCAATAAGATTGTCTATTTGACCATCTGACGGACGAATTTCAAGCACAGGATCGAGCAAACCCGTAGGACGAACAACCTGTTCAACGATAATATCGGCCGTTTTATATTCATAATCACCCGGTGTAGCCGACACAAACACCACATTACTAAGATATTTTTCGAATTCTTCAAACTTAAGGGGCCTATTGCTGTACGCACTTGGTAAACGGAATCCATAATCGATCAAATTTTTCTTACGCGCACGATCGCCATGATACATTGCATGAGCTTGCGGAAGAGTTTGGTGACTCTCATCGATAAAACACACAAAATCTTTTGGGAAAAAATCGAGCAAACAATAAGGTGGATCATCGATCGAACGCCCGTCAAAATACATGGAATAATTTTCTATACCATTACAATAGCCACTCTCAGAGATAAGCTCCATGTCATATTTGGTTCGTTGTTCTATGCGATGACGCTCAAGAGGCCCAAGGGTTGGCGCATGCTCAGTTAATTCTTTTTTAATACCTGTAAGCACAGGATCAACACGTGTCTGAGGCAACACAAAATGGCGTGCGGGAAATATCAAAAATGAATCACGCTCAGCAATACACTCGTCTGTAAAAATATCACGCTCAGTAATCGAACAGATCGTTTGACCTTGATACACCACACGCAAATAAAACTTTGACTCATACCCCAAAACAATATCCACCACACTCGCACGTACACGAAAGGCACCGGGCTTGAGCGGCATGGTATCATTACGCTCATATTGCATGGCAACAAGCGTTGAGAATAGGTCTATGCGTGATTTTTTTGCACCGACCTTAATTTCACACGCCATATCTCGCCAGTCCTGAGGATTACCCAAACCGTAAATACACGAGATACTGCTCACAACAATTACATCTTGTCGAGATAACAAAGACGCTGTTGCCTTAAGACGCATAAGTTCAATATCTTTATTCACCCGAGAGTCTTTTTCGATATAGGTATCCGTTTGCGGTAAGTACGACTCAGGCTGATAGTAGTCAAAGTACGATATAAAATATTCGACACGATTATGCGGAAAAAAGCTCTTCAACTCTTGATACACCTGATGCGCAAGCGTTTTATTGTGCACAAGCACAAGAGCCGGGCGATTAAAGGTCTCGATCGCATTGGCTATCGTAAACGTTTTACCACTACCGGTTACGCCATGCAAAACTTGACGCGTTTTGCCCTTGGCAAATGCATCACGCATGTGCTCTATAGCCTTTGGTTGATCACCAGCAGGCTTCAAAGAACTGGTAAGAGTAAAAAGTTTATTTGTTTTCATGCGTATCGCTTACTTCTTTTTCTTTAAATAATTTTTCTAATATTTTTCTTTTTTTTTGATTCGCAATTTCAACTCTGAGGCGCATCATTGAATTAGTGAAATAAGCCAGGTGACGGTAAAGTGATTCTGAGTTTTAACCAAAAAAACGACAGGATCAC
>LCAT01000030.1:0-1943 GCA_000996695.1 candidate division TM6 bacterium GW2011_GWE2_41_16
TTGTGATCCTGTCGTTTTTTTGGTTAAAACTCAGAATCACTTTACCGTCACCTGGCTTATTTCACTAATTCAATGATGCGCCTCAGAGTTGAAATTGCGCTGTATTTGGTTGTCTGACGTGAACATATATGTCACGAATAATATATTTGATTTGTGTTGGCTTCTGCTGTTTGCTCTCCATACCGTACAGTGAGCATGACAGGCACATGAGAAATAGAGTAAATATGTGTTTCATATGATCCCTTGATGATACAAGTGTATATGCGTTAATTAATATTTTTAGTATACATACACACGCAAAAAGTGTCTTTGTTATGCAGTTTTTTTGCTGCACGCAATCATAATGCCTACGAGCCATAGCGAGGCAATAAGGGCTGAATTGCCATAACTGATAAAGGGCAATCCAAGCCCTTTGGTTGGCAAAAACGCGGTGGTCACACTGATATTAATGAATGCCTGCAGAGTGATCATCACACTACAGCCGATGAGTGTCAGGCGTGCAAATATGTCGTTAGTGGCAAGTGCAAGTTTGATACCGCACATCCAAAATATAATGTAGAGAGCTATGATGAGCAGGCAGCCGATAAAGCCGGTTTCTTCAGCAATGATCGAAAAGATAAAGTCGGTGTGTTGCATAGGCAGGTAAAAAAATTTTTGTTTTGAGTGCGCTATGCCTACGCCCCAAAAACCACCTGATCCTATTGCTATAAGAGACTGAATAATCTGAAAGCCCTTGCCTTGCGGGTCTTGCCAGGGATTGAGAAAGGTAAGAATACGCTCAAATCGGTAAGGCTTGAGGACAACAAGTACGAGTAAAATGGGCAAAATAAGTAGCCCTGTATACAGCAAATATGATATAGGGGTATAAGCAATAAAAAGCATGGAAAGCATAGTTGCACACAGTGTTACTGTCTGCCCAAAATCAGGCTGAAGCAAAAGAATCCCCGCAATCATACCCATGAGTGCAAGCATGGGGACGTATGTTTTGAATAATGAGTGGGTTGCAAAATAATTTCGATCAAGGATGTAGGCAGCCATGAGCACGGTAGCAGGTTTTAAAAACTCGCTCGGCTGAAAGACGAACCCTGCCAAGTTCAGCCAACGCTTTGATCCGTGAATGGTTATGCCAAGACCAGGAATAAGCGTGCATGCGGTAAGTATCAGAGCGGCAATAAAGATAATGGGCGCGAGTTTTTTGAGGCCGCGGGGAGAAAAAAACGTGGTAAGTACGAGCAATATAAGGCCGAGAACAAGACCAATCAGTTGCTTTTTTACAAAGTATCCGGGCGCGTTAAATCGCTCAAGAGCAAACACTGAACTCGATGAATAAATAAAAATAAGACCAAGACAGACCAGTAAGGTAGTTACAATAAGTAAAACGGTGATGTATTTTTTTGCGATGGTACCAGACATGTGCGCTCCTTCTGTTTTTTGTGAAACATGAGCAGAGTAGCACAGAACCTCCAGGGTTCAAGAGAGCATTTTTTATGGTTCAAGTATTGTGTAGTGCATACACAATACGAAAGTTGAGTATTTGACGATTATGGTTTGTTGGGTTTATCAAATCGATGATGCGATTTTGACCTGTCACAGGTCTTAATTGATCTTGCTGTATAAATATACACTCAATGGGTAGATGCGTTTCGTGCCAGAGTGCAATCGAGTTATTAAAAATATCTGCTATCGTTGCGTGTTCTGGAACCATTTTTTTGATAATGACATCGCAGTCGTGATATACACGATCATTATGGTGTATATACAATTTTAATTTTAACGTGAGTGGAAATCTGCGAGGTTCGTGAGTTTGTCCTTGATAGGCGATTGCTTGCTGTTGTTCCATCGCATTCATGTTGTATGAGGCAAGATTTGCGATGGTAAGGATGTAAAAAAATAAATTTTTCATGACTTGATTCTTCCGTGTGGATTACATGTTTTTTAGTTTT
>LCAT01000030.1:1984-4635 GCA_000996695.1 candidate division TM6 bacterium GW2011_GWE2_41_16
TTCTGCCTGGCTAAAAAGTTTTGCTATGAATGCATTTTGTGTATGATTACGCCATGCTTGCAGGGCTTCTGTGAGAAGTCCTACAGCTACAGCATTGTGTGCTGCCTCTGCGAGATCTAGAGCCGTAAAAGAAAAATGACCCGTAGCAAGGGGGTTTGCCCTGAGCATAAGCAGAATGGATAGCACGTGCATATTGCCATGTATAGCGGCGGCCATGAGGGGCGTTTTTCCATCTTCTCTTATTTCAATATTGAACTCTTTGGAGTATGCGAGACTCAGAATAGGGACCAAGCGCTGTCCTCGTATTGCTTCAAAGAGCGCATTTCCCTCGAGAAGAATAGGATTAAAATAAGAGGGAGGGCACGCTGGTGTTGAAGTTGAGAAAGTTGTGGTTGTAATACTAGGTTGAGCTAGTGTGGTTGTTGGTGCCATCGGCAATGATGGTGTCGAAACCGGTTGGTGATTGTTGGACGTAGGCTGGGTTGTGATAGTAGTAGTTGTTGTTGCAGGCAAAAGAGCAGACAGAGATGTAGGCAGATTCGCGGGAACACGCGAAGGTCGAGTTGTTTGTGCACGTGTCTGTGTTTGCTTTTCTATTGCACTCTTAAGATCGTTTATGTCAAAAGGTAGCTTTTGTTGCTGCGCTTTGACCAATCCAAAAAGGTATTGTATAAAACCATTTTGTGTGCCTTGAACCCAAGCTTTTTCTGCCTCCGTGAGTATTTCTATCACGAATCGTTGATTTTTGAGTAACGACGGGGTTCGCTCATGAGGATTTGTTTGTTTTTGCGCCTCAGTTACAGCTTTGAGGACGGTGAATCCAGATGTTTTATGCATGGTAGCAAGGGGGCTTGCGCCGAGCATAAGGAGTATGTGTATCGTTTGCAAGTTGCCGAGTAGAGCGGCCGTCATGAGAGGCGTTACGTCAGTTTGATTGGCGGTTTCTCTTGTTTCAATATTAAATTTTGGGCTATGGGCTAAACGGATAATAAGATCAAGGTTGACATCGTGTATTGCGTCAAAAAGCGTATATTGTTCTGCAGATCGTGAATTTGAAGAGGCTGACATTTCACGAACCGACGATGTTGTAGTAGTGGTTGTTGTTGTCGCTGTTGTTGAAGCTCTTTGCGTGGGGCCTGTTGCCAGTGTTGTGTGGGTAAGATTAGTCATATCGGCAAAAGCTGGTATGCGTATGTATTGTGTTCGCATTGCCAAGGCGAGATCGTTCACATCAAAATTAAGCTGCTGAGGGACCCGTTGTTGTGTCGCAACTATTTGCTCAAAAAGGCGTTGTGTAACAACACCAGAAGCATATTGTCCTTCGTAAAGATCCCAGCCTTCTTTTGCTTGTTTGAGGAGCTCTAAGGCTTTTTTCTCGGGTGTTACTATTTCTTTTGGCTCATCAAAGGATAAGTTTCGTATTTTTTTAAATTGTGATGAAAGGTCTTCTAGTACAGCATTTTGGTGCGTTTCTGTACATCTCAACCATGCAGCATATGGATTTGCTTCAAGCATAAGTAATATGGAAATGACCTGAAGACTTGGATGTAGGGTGAGGCCAGCTTTCTCTTTGAAAGCTTGAGACTGTACAATAGCTTTTTCAAGCACATCATGCTGAATTGCCGTAAGTAAAGGGGTGAGCCCTGTATCAGGATTTTTGGCCTCAATATCGATTTTTCTCTGTTGAGCAATCTCGAGTAGTGCACGTGGGTTGTTTTCTCTGATAGCTTTAAAAAAATCAGTACAGCAAGCGGTTGCATTTTTAGGATGATGAGCTTGGAGGGGTAGCGTAGTCGTTGTAGACGTAGTTTGTTCCATGCCATTGATTGGGTATGTTACAAAACTGGTTGCGATGAGGAGAGAAAAAATAAAATTCTTCATCATGTCGTAATCCTTTTTAATGTGTTTTTTATTTCGAAGACGAGAGTTTTTATTGAAAGTCATGATTCAGTGCTTCTATAAATCGCTTCTGCTCTAGTAAAAAATTTCTTAATAAAAAAGATACGAATTGATTTCTGCCTGATGCATAATCATTTAGAGCCTTTTTGAGTAAATGTTCCAATTTTTTCTGAAGCATTTGTTTCTCTATTGCAAGATCTCGGCGTTGTTTGTTGGACAATGTAGGTACTTGTGCATCAATGGGTAATGTCGATTGTTGAACCGTAAGTGTAATGATGAGATTTTTAGTTTTGGTCCATACCTCTTTATCAAGAATTTCTAAAAGAATGTCTTGAAAATTTGTTGTTGGTTCCCAAGAGTCAATATCTGTTTTTGTAAAGGAAACATAATGCACAAAACCTGTTGCCCGTACAAAGCGAAACGTAACTTTAGGAATGATGAACTTTTCGCCGTATCGTTGATGAGTGAGGTTTAAAATTTCTCCCCAGGTTGTTTGTGCTGAGCACTCTCTATCGGATAGTGAATGTGTTGTATCAACATTTTCTTTTTCAAAATGTACGTTGAATAAAAATGTTGATTCTATCTTGTGCGGCTGGGTTGGTTGCTGTGCGGAAGCAAAGGCATTATTTGGTGGTGCTTGTTGTTCCATTGCGTTCATGTTGTATGAGGCAAGATTTGCGATGGTAAGGATGTAAAAAAATAAATTTTTCATGACTTGATTCTTCCGTGTGGATTACATGTTTTTTAGTTTT
>LCAT01000030.1:4664-11922 GCA_000996695.1 candidate division TM6 bacterium GW2011_GWE2_41_16
TTCTGCCTGGCTAAAAAGTTTTGCTATGAATGCATTTTGTGTATGATTACGCCATGCTTGCAGGGCTTCTGTGAGAAGTCCTACAGCTACAGCATTGTGCGCTGTTTCCGCGAGATCCAGGGCCGTAATAGAAATACCATTCTGCTCGCCGATGGCAAGGGGATTGGCGCCGAGCATGAGCAGTATGTATAGCACGTGCATATTGCCGTGTATAGCAGCGGCCATGAGGGGCGTTTTTCCCTCCTCTCTTATTTCAATATTGAATTCTGGGGAGTACGCAAGACTTAGAATAGGGACCAAGCGCTGTTCTTTTATCGCGTCGAAAAAGGCACTCTTTTCTTCCGGCGTGTTATTGAACGTTGGTATTGATGAAGAAATTGTCGTTGCAGGATGCGTTGGTGTGGCACCGGAGGCTGCGGGCAATAATGGCATCGAACGTGTTGAGCTTGTTGTGGTCGTAGTAGTGACCGGAGTAGATGCTTTTGTTGTGGATGTCTGTCCGCCGAAGCGGTAGGGCGAAGGCTGGGTTGTTGGCGCAGAAAGAGAAGCAGAGGTTTTTTGTGTATCAACAATTCCAGGAGTGTGGATAAGCCCTCCCTGTTTTGTTATTACATTTATAAGATCTTTTATAGCAAAAGGGAGCTTTTTCTGTCTTGCGTAAAACAACTCAAAAAGGTGCTGTATAAAATTATGTTGTCCACCTCCCATATAAGCCCTGTCGGCGTCCATGAGTATCTCTATGACAAATTTTCGTTTTTGTTCAGCAATTGAGGTTTTGAGGATGTTTAATCCAGATGTTTTACACGTGGTAGTGAGGGGAATTCCCGGATAGTGTGCTGTTTTCAAGCCACCGGGTAGAACGTCTGGACGCTCGTATATCGCTTTTTCAAAAGCAGCAGATGGACTTGCTTTAAGCATAAGTAATATGAGCATAACTTGAATGCTTGGGTCTAAAATAAGATCAGATCCATTTTTAAACACAGTAGCCTTTTTAAGAACTTCACGCTGAGTTGCGGTGAGCAGAGGGGTAAGCCCTGTTTCGGGATCTTGTGCCTCGATAACGATTTTCCATTGCTGTGCAATTTTTAGTATTGCTCGTGGGTTGCTTTCTCTGATGGCTTTAAAAAAATCAGTACAGCAAAGGATTGCAGGATCAGAATGGTGAGTATGGAGGTTTATTGGTGGTTTGCTTGAAGCATTTTGTTCCATACCAATGATTGGGCATGTTACAAAACTGGTTGTGATGAGAAGAGACAGTAGAGGTTTTTGCATAAAATCCCTTAATATTTTTTGTTGTGTGTAATTTTATTATTTTATGTTTAAAGGCTGCTTGTTTATGCCGACAGGAAGCTCATACACTTTGCGAACAAAGCGTTTTTGCATTGCGGGAAGCTTTTTTATTAAAAGCTCTGTTTCTTCTTCTGAATATGGGCGCATGCAAGATACTAAATCGGCAAAAGATGTTTCTTGAGTATTAAGCTCTCGTTTTGTTGAACTAAATTCAATTTTCATGACGAGTAACTCATTATGAAGGGGAATTATACTGATTAAAAAAGTATATAAATCAGCAAAGATGTCAGGGGTATATAAAAGAGGCGGTGTTATAGTGCGTTGTTGATCAGATATTTTTAAAACAATATTGTATTCGGCTGTAGGCAGACCGAGATTTGTGTAATTGTATATACGTTCTAAAACTGTACGATACAGAAACTCTTTGTCTCTTGTGATAATGGATATTTTTTGCATTTCTTCAACAATTTTTTCTGCAAAATGTTCATAAGATAGTTCTTCTAATGGTTGTTGGTACGGAGTCTCTTGAAACTGTTGCATAGTATATGCGGGAGTGTGTGTGTTGAGAGCAAAACCTATGCCGAGGACAAAATATATTTTTTTGATCATGATTGAGCCTTTGTATGACTTATATGTAAAGGCGATTGTCATATTTTTTAATCTGCAGAACGTTTTGAGCAATCCTTTACGTTTTGTAAAAAGAGCTTCTACTGGGTACTATTTTACTGCTATACGATCTGATGTGAAATTTTTGTTAAAATTTTTATTTGTAAAAGTCCGTTTATTCGTAAAAGAGGCCGAATGTTTACACTATTTAATGGTATGATTTTTTTTGTAATTAGTTCATCAAGTTACAACTATTTTTTTCATACAACTAACCCTTTTTTGGCTATTGTTTCGCGATCGTTTTTATGAGCGTCACAAAAGTGTGACCGCGTTCTTGATAATTGGCAAATAAATCGAAACTTGTGCCACCCGGTGATAACAACACTGCTTCATGCGGTTGTGCTTCTTTGTATGCGAAAATACATGCTTGTTGTAGTGTGTCTGCAGTTGTATGTGGTATGCTGCATGATTTACAGATGCTTGCCAGGGCAGATGCTTCTTTGCCAAAGCAGATAATAAAGACAGGTTTGTTGTTAAGTGTTTTGATAAAGGGAGTGCGATCAACTCCTTTACTCATGCCGCCAAGAAGCAGGATGACACGGGGATGTTTGAGCAAAAGCTTTTCTGTTGATGCTATCGTTGCCTGCATAACAGTTGACTTTGAGTCGTTGTAATATGCGACTTCATTAATGGTTTCTACCAGTTCACCGCGGTGTGCGGGGATCATGTGCGTTGTATCGATAGCCTGAGGTTTGAGCCCAAGCAATGAACACACGCTCAGGCCAATAAGCCAGGTTTGTGGGAACGATATTGATGGGTCGTAATCGCCTATTTTGATAGATGAGCCGTCAACAAGTTCGCATATACGTGTGTTTTTTTGCTCAATAAAAAGGACACAAGTGTGTCCACAGGCATGTTCACGGTCGTGTTCACCGGCGAGTTTATGACTCTGGTTATATTCGTGTTCTTTGTAATTGAGTACGGCGAGTTCAGTAGGTGTTGGTTTTTGTGAAAAAAATACATTCAAAGGTCTTTGAGCAAAGTCTCGTGAGCGAAAGTATTCTACAAGTTCAAAGGGTACAAGTGCTTGAGCATGTGCCGGCAGGTGCTCAAAAAGCTTATACTTTGCTGCCGTGTACGCATCAAGTGTTTTATGCCGATCTAGATGGTTAGGAAAGATATTTGTGATCACCGCAACGTCTGGCTTAAGCTGTGAAGAAAGCTCAAGTTGAAAGCTTGAGAGCTCCAAAATAGCGTATGTGTCAGGGGTATTATGCTCGGCAAGAAGATCGAAGAGGGGTATTCCCACATTGCCACCCAAAAATACTTTTTTACCGGTTGATTCTATGAGCCGATGTAATAAGTGAACAGTAGATGTTTTGCCAATTGATCCGGTAACGGCGATAGTTTTGCCACGCCAAATCTGTGCAAACAAATCGAGTTCTTGCACGCATTGTGCTAATACTTCTGGAAAAGCGTGTACGTCGATACCCGGACTTGGGATTAGGTAATCAACCTCATGTGCAAATTGATTGAGCTGCTCTTGGAGGAAGAATGGGATGTTGAGGTCGAGTAATAATTTTTGTGTTATCTCATCGCATTGTTTGGCACAGGCAACAAGTGTGACGTGCGGATACTTTTTTTTGATGTACGTGATAATGCTTTTGCCCGTAACGCCAAGCCCCCATACGCCAATGCGTATGTGTGGCTGTTCAAAAATGTTCATGTTCGGCGTACTCATGATTTTTGTTTCCCTCTACGCAATGTCCGACTTGATCTCCTACAAAGAGCTAAGCTCAATGAGTGCGGGTCGTCACCAGGTACTCATCCCGGGGTGCAGGGCATTGCCCTGCTGCTAGACGTTAAAGCGAATATTGAGGATATCTCCATCTTGTACGATGTAATCTTGTCCCTCTGTGCGCATTTTACCTACTTCTTTGAGCTTCACTTCTGAGCCATATTGTACGATGTCTTTAACCGTCCAAACTTCTGCGCAAATGAATCCGCGCTCCAGGTCTGAATGAATTTCACCTGAAGCTTTACGTACGTTCATGCCGCGTGGTATTGGCCAGGCGTGAATTTCTTTTGGTCCGGCCGTGAAAAAGGTTATGAGCCCGAGGTTTGCGTATGTTTTTTCGATAATGCCATCGATGCCGCGCTTATCGATGCCCATCATGGTTGCGAGTTCAGCAGCTTCATTTTCTGGAAGAGTTGAGAGGTCATGCTCGAGCTTTGCGCATACGGGAATCACTTTTTCAGAGCCAAACGTTTTAATAAGGGTTTGGTAGTGTGGGTTGTTTTCATATGCATGTTCGCCAATTTCTGCTTCACTGACGTTTGCGATAATCAAAAAGTTTTTTGTGCTCAAAAGAGGTATGGTTGCAACCGTTGCTGCTTGCATAATTTTTTGTACCTGTTTGTAATCCTGGGAGTCGATACTTTTTTGTAAGCCCTGTAACAGTTCAAACTCTTGAGCAAGTTCTTTTTGCTCAGCAGGCGAATTTTTAGCTGATTTTTTGAGCTGCTCGATTTTTGCGATGCGCTTGATGATCATCTCAAGGTCTTTGAGCATAAGCTCGGTCATGATGATCTCGTAGTCTGCAACGGGATCGATAGCCGATTGCGTATGGATAATATCGCCGTCACTAAAGCATCTGAGTACGTGCAAGATCAGGTTGGTCTCACGAATGTGTGATAAAAACTGGTTACCAAGACCTTCGCCTTGAGCTGCGCCTTTAACGAGCCCTGCGATATCGGTGAACTGAACTGTTGCAGGTAAGAGTTTTTGCGAGCCATAAATTTTTTGTAACTGACCGATGCGTATGTCAGGCACGGCGGTGCAGGCAACGTGTGGATCGATGGTGCAAAATGGGTAGTTTGCAGCAGGTACGCTTGATTTGGTCAGCGCGTTAAAAAGGGTCGATTTACCAACATTCGGTAGGCCAACGAGACCAGCGGTAATACTCATATAAGGTCTTTCTTTTTTTTAAAATATATATCAAATTAACGGTCGGTATGTACCATGTTTTTTACTGCGTGGCACATGATAAAACAGTGTAACAAAAACTCTCAAAAAGTCGTAAAAAACAACCGTTTGTATGGTGACCAAAAAAACGAGGCAGTTTTTTTGACTGCCCCTTTAGCACATATTTTTACAGACAACTATTTTTTTTGGGAAGGTTGGGTAGTTGTTATTGGGGAAAACACGGTAGTAGTTGTTTGTTGTTGACGTTTAAAGCTACGTTGAATTTCAGGGCATCTAAATACATGGTGATAATCGCGACCGTGTTGCTCAAAATGTAAAGAACAAAGGCTGTTGTGTGTGGCTAAGTGTCGAATAAGATTTTCATCAAGAGTAATGCTTCGCGCGAGGTCTACATGAAGTTTTTGTAAGCGAGGGCATGCAGCAAGTATGTGGCAAAGTGCCGGGTTGGTAATATTGTTGTTATCGATCACAGTAAGCTCGACAAGATGGGTTCCAGTACGTGCAATGCTTATAAAGCTCGTATCTGTGAGGTTGGGGTTTTTAGTTAATTCAAGCTTTTCTATGTGACCAGCGGATAAAGCTATGTCAAGCGTAGTATCATCAAAATTCGTGCAATTGTTAATACAAAATTCGGTAAGATCGTGGCATTTTAAGATGTTTAAAAAGCCCACGGGTGTGAAGTTTGGACAATTAACTAAGACAAGTTTTTTTATGCGTCCGGTTGAGAGAACCGTACTTAGCATATGATCGTCTAAACCAGTACAATCATTTATGCATAATTCGGTGATAAAGCTGTTTTGTGTGATGCTCGAAAATCCGGCTGAGGTGATATGGTGACAACCGATGAGAGAAAGGGATTGTAAGTTTGGACAGGATGAAAGAATTTCTTGTAACCTTGTATCATCGATGTTACTCGAGCACAGTTCGAGGTGTGTAAGACTTTGCCTAAGTTTTGGAATATATCTAATGCCCGCATTTTTGAGCCTGAGAGTATTTATGTGTGGGCAACAGGCGAAGATATGCTCAAAAATTACATCATTTTCCATTTCTAAGTCTTGCACGATATCTAAACTTGTAAGATTTTTTATAAGATGACAAATTGCTACAAGACCTTTTGGTGTAATGCGGGTGCTTTTTATTTTTAAAGTTTTTATGCAGCGACAGTTTGTAAGTATGTGGATCAATGTACTATCATCAATGATATTGGCATTAATTTCAAAATTAATAAGTTGTTTGCCGAGCTTTGCAATAGCTCCTAATGCATTATTCGACAATATAGGCTGATAAAGTATAGGCAGAAAATTTGGATCGTCTAGAGTGGTTATTTTAAGTGATTTTGTGTTTGGGCATCCATCGATAAGATCGATAAATTGCTTGGCATAGAGCAGTTTTCGGTAGGTATCGATTTCCATGGAGCGTACTCTTGCGTGAACATGCTTGGGAGCTTTCAAAAAATTTTCTATTTCTTGTTGGTCCATTAAAGAAGCGTTCAAATGTTCGGCGCAGGATGTTTTGATGATTTTGTTGAAATCATGGCATATACCACTGATCCTGAAAACTTGTTGATAGTGTTGTTGACTATAGATGCCTTGCTCATGCGCGATTGCTTTTTTGATGATAATATTTTTTAATTCGAGGGGGAGTTGTTCAAACAAATTGCGTGAAGGTGTTTGTTGCATTGGCAAAATTGTGCTGGTTAATGTGACGATAAAGCTCAAAATAAAATAGTGCTTTTTGTTCGCAAGTTCAACTATGAAGTGCATAAAAAAGTCCCTTACATACAATTATTTTTTACCGCAAGGCGCATGGTAAAACAGTATAACAAAAACTCTAAAAAAGTCGTTAATGAGTATGTTTGCCAACAAAAAGCCTCAGCTATAAACTGCGGCTTTTTTTATCATGTTATTAAGATGGTTAATTAGAAGTTGTAGTGGTTGAAGTAGATATTGCTGTGTGGTTAAACCATTCTGCTTTTGAAAAGATTTCATAGGCAGCAGTTAATTTTTTCATATCTTCGTTTGCCTGTTCTTGATTTTCTGGATGTTTATCGGGATGTTTTTCAAGAGCCAATGTTCTATACTGTGTTTTAATCAATGTTGAGAGGGGATCTCTCCAATCGACGTTTGCCATTAAAGCATCAAGGAGAGCGCGTTCGGAAACTCCGAGAATAATTAAAGCCTCATTTTGTTGCTGGTTCATAGATCTTCTGAGCTGAATTGCATGTTGTTTTTTTTGTTCAAAAGCAAGTATTTCTTGCTTTTGTTGTTGTTCTGCTCTTTTTTTATTCAAATCGCAGAAAACCCCAAGGCTTTTTAAGCCTGGGGATGAATGCGATACCGAATAGAAGCCAAGGCTAAAGAAATAAAAAAAGACTAT
>LCAT01000031.1 GCA_000996695.1 candidate division TM6 bacterium GW2011_GWE2_41_16
TCTTGCATCATCGGGCGTGACGGGTGCATTGAGTGGTACTGATTGGAACACTTTTAATAGTAAGCAAAATGGTAGTGCGACATTAACGGCATTAGGAAGCTTTAACTCAAATGGCTTGATGGTTCAAACAGCACTTAACACGTTTTCATCACGAAATATTGTTGGCATGGCTAACCAGGTAAATGTTCTCAATGGCGACGGTATTGCGGGTAATCCAACGCTCTCTTTGCCACAAAGTGTTGCAACAACATCAACGCCAACGTTTGCCGCTTTATTGGCTTCGTCTCTTGATACGGCGGCGGTAGGTACACTGACTCTTGGTGGTGCAACGGCAAATGCAATTACGATCGGTAACACCACATCTCCAACATCAGTAAAAGCGTTAACTTCTGTAGGCATCGTGCACACGAGCGCAGCAGGCTTGCTCTCATCAAGTGCGGTATCACTGACGGCCGATGTAAGCGGCGTATTACCCGTTGCAAACGGTGGTACAAACTCATCAACGGCGCTGGGTAATAATCGCATTATGGTTTCGAATACGGGATCAATAGTAGAAGCTACAGCTCTGACAAATGGTCAATTGCTGATCGGTAGTACGGGAGCTGCACCAGTGGCGGCAAACATTACGGGTACGACGAATCGTGTAACGGTAACAAACGGTGCAGGCACGATAAGCCTATCCGGTCCACAAGACCTAGCAATAACATCAACGCCAACGTTTGCGTCAGAAACTCTGTCAGCAACGACAAATCAGTTGGTGCTTGGTACGACCAATACCACAACAATTACTGCAACGGCACCGGTAGCATCACGCACGTACACGGTTCCTGACGTGCTTGCTAATGCAAGTTTTGTGATGACCGAAGGCACTCAAACAATCAATGGATCAAAAATATTCAGCTCACCATTGGTTCTGTCAGGGTTTGATTTTGCAGGAGCAATAACGATTGGTGGAACAAACGCAACATCACTTGTGCTTGGGAACACGGGCTCACCGACATCAATAAAAGCATTAACTTCTGCAGGCATCGTGCATACCAGCGCAGCAGGATTACTCTCATCAAATGCGGTATCACTGACGGCCGATGTAAGCGGTGTGTTACCCGTTGCAAACGGTGGTACAAACGCATCAACAGCGCTGGGTAATAATCGCATTATGGTGTCCAATACTGGATCAATAGTAGAAGCTACAGCCCTGACAAATGGTCAATTACTGATCGGTAGTACGGGAGCTGCACCAGTGGCAGCAAATATTACGGGTACGACGAACCGTGTAACGGTAACAAACGGTGTAGGCACGATAAGCCTGACCGGTCCACAAGATTTGGCAACAACATCAACGCCAACGTTTGCGTCAGAAACGCTGTCTGCTACAATAAATCAGTTGGTGCTTGGTACGACCAATACCACAACAATTACTGCAACGGCACCGGTAGCATCACGCACGTACACGGTGCCTGACGTGCTTGAGAATGCAAGCTTTGTGATGACCGAAGGAACTCAAACAATCAATGGAACAAAAACGTTTACATCAACGATTAATGGTAATTTGAGTGGTAATGTCGATAGCGCTGGGGCACTAACAATTGGTGGTGCAACCGCAACATCCCTTGCACTTGGTAGAACGGGTATTACTACAACAATTAATGATACGGCGGCTTTGCCAGCAACGGTGACGCATGTTTCTGGGGGCACAATAGACTCAGCAACAGCAGCGGGTACGATCAATTTTGGTACAGGTGCGAACACAAATGCGGTTACCATCGGTCGATCAGGACAAACAACAACGGTTAACGGTAACCTTACTATAGGTGGTACAACAATCACATTTGCATCTGGTACGACGATGGATTCTGCGGGTGCCATAAGTATAGGAACAGCAACAGCAACGGCACTTAACTTGGCACGACCAGGGGCAACAACGGCAATTGGTGGACCTTTGACGGTTCCGGCAGCAGGCACGATCGATACAGCGGCAGCTGGATCGATGACTATTGCGGGTGCAACTGCAACGTCTCTCGTATTGGGGCGTTCTGCCATTTATACTATTATGCCAGGGGGAATTGCCTTGACATCAATGCAAGTTGTAGCTCCCGATGATGGTGGATCTGTTACAGTTCTTAGCAATACGAGTGTTTTAATTTTTACTCTCGGAGGTGGCGGTGGATCGGTGACAAATTATACGATAACTTTTCCACTCAATACAACCCTTACGAATGGTCAAATTCTTATAATTGCTACGACGCGTAATTTTGGTTCAGCGTTAACGTTGGCTGGTAATGGAGCAACCATTAATGGGACTGTAACTTCGCTTGCAGCAAATGCCTCCTTGCAATTTGTTTATTACTCTACAAATAATGCTTGGTACCGCATAAGTTAAATTTTTTTCGTAAGGTATTTAGGGCGTGAGAAATCACGCCCTTTTTTATGCTCAGGGTCATTGCTGAAAATGCGTTATACTATTTTTGAGTTTATTTTTTTTTGAACATATATGGAGTTTTTTATGAAGTGGTTTGACGCGGTACGTACGGGTATTGGTTTTGGAGTGGCTTCTGGGATTGTGACAACGACCGGTTTGCTTTTTGGTTTAAGCGCTCTTGGCGCATCTGCAATGGTTGTTGTTGGTGGTATCATGATCATTGCGATATCAGATACGCTTTCAGATTCTTTGGGCATGTATATCTCTCAAAAAAGTAATCCATGCGTAACTTTTTGGGACGTATGGCTTGCAACCGGTGCAACTTTTGTGTCTAAATTTTTGATTGCAACAAGTTTTATTGCTCCACAGCTGATTTTTTCACGCACCATGGCGCTTGTGGTGAGTGGTATATGGGCAGCTCTTTTGCTTGCAGGGCTGAGTCTGTTTATTGCGCGATCTCGCGGGGGATCTTTTTGGCTCATGTATATTGAACATGCAGCAATCGCTTTATTAGCAGTAACATTGACGTATGGTGTGCAGCATCTCTTGCACGGATGGATTGCATAATTTTAAAAAGGATTTTGTATGTACAAAAAAATAATCTGTGCGGTAGTTTTTTGTGGATTGTGTGTTTTATGCAGCGGGTGTGTAACTCACAAAACACATAAACCTGAGCAAAAAAAACAAAAAGAACATCAGTCAAGTCCTCGTACTGATCACATAAAAAATATGACGTACGAAGAAGCTGTCTATGCACGAAATTATTTCAAGCAAAAGAAAAATAAGCCTCGTGAAACAGATGTGCTTGAACGACTTATATTTCTTTCACAAGATCCTCATGAGCGTGAGCTGTATATGCTTGATGCCGCAAAAAATCATGTAGAGTTGGATAATTTTGAGCAAGCCCAAACGCTGTATGGAACGTTTAAGGGTATGTATCCCGGTTCAGAGTTTTTGCTTGATGCGCTTGTGGGAGAAATTAAAGCATGGCAGGGATCAGAGACTGACTCCATGCATGACCAGATAACAAATGAAGAATTGTTTAAATTGAGCATCGAGTTTTTTAAAAATTATGCATCAAAGGTTAATGAGCAGCAGCTTGATTTTGTAAAAGATGTTTTTGCAAAAGTTACCCTATTATTGCTTGAGCATCATTGTAATGTGATGGAACAATATCTTGATTCGTATGATTTAACGAAAAATGCTGATTTAATTACTGCAGCCGAAATACGATTCAAAAATTTAGTTAAAATGGTGCTTGTGCCTGCTGCTGTGCACCATGAACGCTTCGAAAAGTTTATTGGTGAATTGCCTGGTGTTGGGGCACAAGAGAAGCTTGATGTGGATACGTTGCGTAAAATTGTTACACTATCTTCTATAGAGTGGAACAAAAATAAACCGGTCGTTCATCCAAAGGACAAATTTTAATGCAATCAAAATCCGAGCTCGGGAGAGTCGGTGAAGAATTTGTTGCACGATATTTAAGCGCACAGGGGTTTACTCTGTGCGCGAAAAATTATAAAAAACGGTGCGGCGAAATCGATCTTGTTGCTCGAAAAGAAAATGTTGTAGCGTTTGTTGAGGTAAAGCTTCGTGAGCATGCATATTTTTCTTTGTCCGAAGTGATAACGTCGAGCAAACAACGAAAAATTATAAAAACTGCCCTGTATTACCAATATGAATATCTTGCTGATCAAGAAGTTGTATTAAGATTTGATGTAGCCTTGCTTGAGCGTAACGGAGTATCCTATGACCTGGTATACATTCCTCATGCATACACGTCTGATGAAGCTTATTAAAGCCTCTATTTTGCGTGGCTTTAATAAGCTTGCGCATGCACAGGTTACCACACGTGTTGTGACTGGCGGAGTTCTAGCTTTTTGTTTAGGGCTGGTTGTTTTAGGTGCTTCTGCTCGGTATTTGAGCGTTATTTTTGCCTCCATGACCTTGTATGTTCTTGTACGTGAGTGGCCGCGTTTTAAAGCTCCAATGCTTACTATCGTTTATCCTCTTATGCCTCTTATTGCTCTTATATTGCTCAACGAATCTTCATATCGCTATGTATTGTTTGTTGTGTGGGCAATGAGCGCTGCATATGACATAGGTGCCTATCTGTGCGGTGTGTTATTTGGGCGCACTCTACTTTGGCCAAGCGTGAGCCCTAAAAAAACCTGGGAGGGTTTTTTTGGTGGTTTGTGTTGCGCATTAGCCATAGGTTTATTTCTAGCGAGATGTTCGAATATTGCTTTGATTGTGCGTATTGTTGTGGTGCTTTTTTTTGCTGGCGGAGCTGTTGTTGGTGATCTTTTTGAGTCATGGCTTAAGCGCCGTGCTCACATAAAAGATGCGGGGGATATTTTGCCGGGGCATGGAGGGGTCATGGATCGCATTGATTCACTACTTTTAATTGTGCCATTTGCCTATGTGTGTGCGCCTTTTTTAGGAAAAATATTTGTGGCAAACGCCCAAGTGATATGTTAATCACTTGGAGGCACGCTCAGATATGTTCATGTTTTATGTGAACAAATCGCGTTATAGCAGACGCTATGGTGCGTCATTAAAGACCGCACTATTTTGGGTACCCAGGTAAAAACCGGTCGCATTACCTGGATGTGCGTTCGTAAAACATGCTATTGTTACAATCTTTTTTACACATACACGTGGACAGGGCTTAGTGAGTTTCGCTATATTTACGATAATGGATGTGTAATCTTTAGGGGGGTTCGCTATATATGGTAATGCTTAATGAACTTTTAGTTGTGCTTCTTTTGCTTATTAATGTGGCTATAACATTTTGGGCGCTTAAAATCGGTTTTGAGGCCTCTTGTGTTGTCGCGGCTATTCAGGCGATATGTGCTAACCTTTTTGTGTGTAAACAAATTTGTTTATGTGGCCTCACGCTTACGGGGACCGATGCTTATGTTCTTGCGGCTATGCTTGGTTTTGTGCTCATTCGGGAAAAGTTTGGTGTTGATCATGCTAAAAAATGTATATGGTTTTCGCTTGGTTCGATGATTTTTTTTACCGTGGTAAGTTCTCTCCATTGTGCTTTTATTCCCGCATGCGTTGATTGTACCCACGCTGCATGGACAGTGGTTCTTGCGCCTTTGCCGCGACTTATGTTTGCGTCGATAGGTGCGTTTGCCATCAGTAGTTTTATCGATATTTGGTTGTATGGACTATTGCGAATAAAGTGGCCCACTGCGCCGGTATGGATACGGGTTACAGGCACTGCGGTATGTGTTCATACGATAGATACGCTTATTTTTGGGTTTGTTGGATTATATGGGTTAGTTGCATCGCTTAGCGCAATTATGGCAGTGAGCCTAGTTCTGAAATACGTGCTTATTTTTGTGCAAGCTCCACTTGTTGCTTTTGGATGGAAGGTTTTTGGTAAATGAGTACACCATTTTTTGAGCTTATTCATCAATCGAAAAAATCAAAAGCACGGGTAGGGCGTATTCATACTGCTCATGGCGTTATAGATACTCCTACATTTGTGCCGGTAGCAACCAACGGTGCGCTTAAAAGTGTTGATATGGTGCACGCAAATGATCTTGGCATAGACCTTATGTTTGCAAATACGTATCACCTGATATTACATCCTGGCGCTGATGTTGTTGCTGCTGCAGGAGGGATTCACTCTTTTATTGGTCGCGATCGCCCAATGATTACCGATTCTGGCGGTTTTCAGGTGTTCTCTTTGATGTACGGCGGCGTGACACAGGAACTCAAAAGTAGTGGTAAAAAGCAGATTAAATCTTCTGTTTTGTCTGTTACAGAAGAAGGGGTTCTTTTTCGGTCATATCGTGATGGCTCTCCGGTATTTTTAACTCCCGAGTCATCCGTACAGGCACAAAAGCAAATTGGTGCGGACATTATTATTCCTCTTGATGAACTGTTGCCGTTTCATGCAACTTCTAGCAAAATGCGTTCATCGCTTGATCGTACGCATCGATGGGAAGAGCGTTCTCTTAATGAGCATCTACGAAATCCGTTATATCAAAAAATGTATGGTGTAGTGCATGGTGGTTTAGACCGTGGTCTGCGAGCTTTGAGCGCACGCTTTTTGACAGAGCATGCTTTTGATGGATATGCGATTGGCGGAAGCCTGGGTACTTGTAGTGATGACATGGTTGCCATGCTCGTTGATCTTATGCCTCACTTAGATCCTGCTCGTCCGCGACACTTACTTGGCATCGGAGATCTGTGTTCGCTTGAATCTTGTATACCGCTTGGTATTGATAGTTTTGACTCAGCCCATCCAACCAAGTGCGCTCGTCACGGGCTGCTACTCGTTGATGGCGGATGTATCAAAATAAAACAGGCACAGTACAAAAATGCACATGTGCCCGTTGATTCTGAATGCGATTGCATGCTCTGCAAAAATTTTTCAGCTGCATACTTGCATCATTTGTTTAAAGCGCATGAAGCAACGGCGCATACGCTTGCATCGATTCATAACATTCGATATATGGTGAAGTACATGGCACGAATGCGTAGTGCAATTATGCGTGATGAAATTTAGACGAATTATGGCAAAGGCCATGTAGGCCTGCACACATGGCCTTACTGAGAAGCTGTATTCATGGTGTTGAAAACCTCGCAAGAATAGTCATTGCATGAGAAACCATAACAAAATTTTCTGAAGAAACGGGATTCGTTTCATA
>LCAT01000032.1 GCA_000996695.1 candidate division TM6 bacterium GW2011_GWE2_41_16
GCATACTTTGAATGCGTTTTGAACAATTCTTGTTCTTTGGACGAACCGACAATTAACAGTGGCAACGGGTCCTGCTCAAAAAAGCGATCGATGTGCCGATCGATTTGAGAATACAGGCATGCTAAATCGTTTTTATACAGACATACGGGATGGCCGATATGCCATGGCAAACCAGACGCTGTATGCACAACCTCAGTTAACTCGCCAGTATACCCTTCATAAAAACGAGCTTCGTCACCCTGACCAACAAGGACCCAGTAACGCTCTTTGCGATTCAAACTTTTAATAATGGGGTCTAATACAAAATGGTGTGATATTTCTTGGTAGTCTTCGATGTCCACAGGCACGCTATACACACGTGCGATATGTTTATTGATAAGAATGGCGATCTTTTTTGGGCCATATGGACAAAAAAAATGCTCGAGAATGTTGTTAACGTTTCCTCGAACTTTTGAGAGATCTGCAGATTGCTCAGCCGATGACAGCAATGCATCAAGGCGTTCTTTTATAACAACCTGATCACACTGAGCAACAAGCGTAATAGCAGGATAGGACATGTGCACGTGCATTTCTGCAATATCGATACGATTCATACAAAACTCCCTTTTTAACTTGTACATATCAATATGGGGCTTTGCCCCAACCCACAAGGGCATTCGCCCTTGACCCACTGACAAAAGACATGAGCCCCTTGCTTGCCAGCCATACCAGATAAAAGCAGATGCGTATTATCTGGGCAACGGCTGGACCTGGTGACATAATACACCTGAGAAAAACAAACACACGTTTTCCAGTTTTTCCAATTTTGATAGAGTAAAAGCATACATCTTTATCCTTTTACCCAAAGCACCATATGTTTGATCTTTTTATCAGCTTTTTTCTCCTTGCAAGCGCCATTACTGCAAATAAAATAGCCGTTGCATATATCGATCCGCTCTGGTTCGCAACACTTCGTATGGGCACTGCAGCCATCATGCTCGCTCTGATATCTTTTGTATACGCATGCTTGTTTCACAAAGAAACAGCTCGGCAATTTTTTGGGCGTTTTAAAACCGCATTACGCGCCCATACCACATTAATAATTTTTATGAGCATTGCGATTATGAGCATCCCACCGATATGCAAAGCCTATGCCCTCAAACATATGTTATCGGCAAAAGTTGCGGCCTTTGGCAGCATAGACCCGTTTGTTACGGCGATCATCGCCTATATTCTGTGGCATGAAAAGCTCTCAATAAAAAAATGGCTTGGTATTACCTGTGCTTTGGCCGGAACGACCGTACTTATTATAAGTAACTCGCCGCTCGAAAAACTTATGGGAAGCTTATGTTACTTTTCGTATCCAGAACTTGCCATGCTCGCTGCGGTGATCATCGGGCGTATGGGTTGGATAGGCGCGCAATTTTTTATGAAAAAAAGTATACTCTCGGCACTTGAGCTCAACAGTCTTTTAATGACCTTCGGTGCATTTGCCTCAGGTGTATGGGCTCTCACATTTTCGCCCAACACGATCTGGACAAGCTGCTCTTCGCATTTACCTTTTATGCTGGCATTTACCTACACGGTAATAATCGGAAACATTTTTGCATACACCATGTACACGGCAGTCCTTAAGCACTATAGTGCGACGCTTATTTCGCTTACAAGCCTGAGCGTTCCATTATGGGTATCTTTGTTTGGTTTTGTCTTACTTTCCGAACATCCCTCATGGCACTTTTTTACGGCTATTGGGCTTTTTGCTTTAGGACTTGCTCTATTTTACCGTTTACCGGGTCAACAAAATACTCAATCCAAGGGTCTTTCTGATTAGGCGCAATCCATACGCTATGCATCAACTGACGAGTTTGCGAATCAAAAGATAATTTCAGCCCCTCAAAATCATATTTTTGCATTTCTTCAAAAAATTTCATAATCCCATCAAAATGCACGTTATACCCGTTATGCGTAAACGCACGCAAAAATAATCGTGTCGCAATGTATGACTCAAACGATATTGTATCAAAAGCATACCCATATTCTTTCATAGCCGCACGGTACTGTCGAGCAATGGGACGAACTGCGTCCCATGGGGATGGAACGGTTGATGAAAGAATTACGTGCAAACCTCTCGAGCTAATAAACTTTAAAAAATCGGCCATAAACATGGGGGATGGTGCGCATATTTTTGTTGATATCAAATCTGCTGTGGAAATTTCCGCAAGAAATCTTTGCGCGGCCTCTGGTGTAGCATATAAAGCGATAACGTCTGCAGAAGATGCTTTAAATTTCTGCGCATGATCTTTAAAAGAAGTTGCAGAGGATAGCTCATAAGGCAAGTCTATATATTCGATATTTTTTTGGGATAAAATGCGGTGCGCTTCTTGAGCCATGGGTAACCCATAGGCATCATTTTGATAAAATAGCGCACATTTTTTAACTGAGCTCGTGTTCACAATATACTCAAGTGAAACGCGCACTTCTTGATTATAATTTTGACGTAAAAAAATAACATGGCGTGTAGCATTTACACGATCCTGAACCATAGGAAAATAAACCGTGATATCACCGCTTTTGATATATTTTTTATACAACTCAAACGCAACAGATCCAGAAGGAAAAAGAATACTATCAATACCCTCACTCATAAGCCTTTCGATATTTTTCAGCGAGCGGGCAGGAACGTACCCATCATCAAAAAGATATTCTCGAATATACGGGGCATCTTTTTGATTATTAAAATTTTGTACTGCAGCGTGCACGGATTTTTGAACATGCTGAAAAGATTTATATAGTACACCACTAAGGTCCATGGATGAACCAATCTTGACTGTTTTTTTTGGTAATAAATCGAGGGGAATTCCCTTAATAAAATCATACGACTTAAGTGAAAAAGCTTTATCTTTCTCAGGTCGATATATGTGATAAAGAATGCTTTGTGAAGGATTTTTGTTATATCGCAACAAACCAAAAGATAATACATTAGTTTGCATAAATTCTTTTATGAAAGGTGTGGCTGCTGAAAAAATAGACCAATGAGTTGCTCCCTCTATTGGAAAATCAAAAATCAGACCAGTATGATCGGCTTTCGCCATAAATAACTGCAAACCAGTTATATAAGCACAGACAGAAGAAAGTCCAAACAAAGAATCATTAAATCTTTTTTTATTTAGGGATGACGAAATCCAAACAATTTGACTCTTTTTTTGAGATGATTTCAAAACTATCGCAATGGGACATGAGGCAAAAAATTTTGAAAAAAGATCTTCATGGTGCACACTTTTACTTTGGTATGTACGTGTATAAAATATTTCGTCATACAGCGTATTGTTTTTCCAATTATCATTAAATTCTTCATCCCCTTGCGTCAACAATACGTGTCCTGGATTTTGTTTCATAAGCTGAAGAATAAGAGACAATGTTTCAATTGAATGTGGAGATTTATTTACTACGTTACCTAAAAAAATAATATAATTTTTTTTGTTTTGAATTTTAAGATTTTTATCGATAAAACCTAAAAAATACCCTTCACGAATATAGTCCCAAAGAGCATGAACCGAACCAAAAAGATCCCCGATCAAAATAATATCTGCTTGATCATCTATTTCAATAACATGCACGGGCTTTACAATTAGGCCATTTTGTTTTGTAACAGTCTCAAGAAGAGGCTCCCAAAAAGCGGGCGCTGCAAGTTCTGTTGAAAAATAACGAGCAAAAGACCTCTGGTATAAATCAGAAAAATCTGGATATAACCAATTTTTTTCATGAGCAGAATATGAATCATGTATAGAGCTCACCATAGCAGCAAAACGATCAATATCGCTTGCAAAAACATACATCGTATAAAAACTTAAGAATAAACATAAAAAAATCTTTTTCATGGATATCTCACGCATACATAGCAATAACCAAGGCACTTAAAAATGACACTGCTCCATGCAAAAAAACCAATGTTACCTTTCTTTGCATCAACGTAAATTTTGGAATCAAAAAACTTATCAAAAAAATAATAAAATTCGCGAACAAAAAAATGAGGTACAGATAATCAGAAAGCATAAAATAGCTTACTCGAGGCGAAATACTATCTATTACAAATCTATACGCGATCATGGCGGATAACGTACCCATAGAGATAGTGATAATCTGAATAGCATACTGTTTAGGATCAAGCGAAAAACTCAATAAAGATATAAAAAATAAAAACAAAAGCGGCAAAAAGCTAACCGCCAAAGTTTTTGAACTAATACGCATAAATTCTAAAACAAAGCTCACAACAGGGTATGTTATTTGTCGTTGAGAAAGAGTTTTGTCATATATGTCTTGTGCGTATCCGGTATATACAATATTACGAGTTAAAATCCATTCAGGATCACGCTCCATATTCGCTTGTTTTACCATAAAATTTTTGTTGAATGATTCAAAAAAGAAATTTTGAGCTGGCAAAAATCTATTTGCCAAAACAAAACCTATCCTATGTTCATCGAGCGGAAAAGCTTGATATTCAAGCTGAGAAGTAAATTCGACTTTGATATCATAGCGAACAAACATCTTTTCTCCGGCTTGCATGACATATGGCTGAGATTTTTCAAGTATCGTACTTTGTTCAATATTAAAATTACCAATCTGCTCAAGAGATACTTTTCGCGGATCAAACTCAAACCATACACTTCCACTCAATACAAAATTCCCATGCAATGTATCAAATTTTGAAAAAGATCTAATAAAAAAGCCTACAGAAATGTTGTTTGGAACATCCTTAAATAAAGACATATCCCGAGGAGTAAACACCTGTGGTTGAGAAAGCGGTTCGGTATAGCTCGGCTGAGAAAGAACTCGTTCTATCGAACCATAAATAATAGTGACCGTAAAAAAAATAAGAATGAGCTGAAAAAAGGGTCCAACGGTATGCCGATTTTCTTTTGGACTTACTGTCATGGCAAAAAACTCCTTTTTTATATTTCTACCGTTAACAACCTCATTTTTTAATCGTGTCAATCTATCACCAATTTACAGTCCGTTTTTTTATAAAAATCTACCACATCAACATTACATAAAGGCAAGAAATCGTTACCGCACTATGTAGCACAATTATTACTATTTTCCGTTGTACCTGCGAAAAATGTTTCAATAAAAAACTTAACCCAAACATACAAAAATTTGCGAGCAAAAATATTAAATAAATGTAATCAGCAAGCGTAAAATAACTCACTCGCGGCGACACATTTTCAATAACAAGTCTATATGCAATAGATGCCGATAATGCACCCGTAGCAATTGAAATAATCATTGCTTCATATCTGCTCGGATCCAAAGCAAAAACAAATAATGTTATAAAAAAAAGAAGCAATAATGGCAAAAATACTACCGCCATATTCCGTGCACCTATGCGCGCGTAATCTAAAACGAAGCTCACCGCAGGATACAGTGATTGCCGTGGGGCAAAAGATGCATCATATGTATCTTGCAAATACCCTGCAGATATTTTTGTGTGCGCCAAAAGCCACTCTGGATCACTTTCGGCATATGCCTCTTTAATAACAAAATTTTTATCAGAACACGTAAATGCAATAGATGAGTCCGCCAAGGATTTGTTTGAAACAACAAAACTTATCCTATGCTCATCAAGAGGAAAAAGTTTGTAATTAAGCTGCGAAAAGAACTCAACCTTAATATCGTAGCGAACAAATATTTCATTACCGGATTTTGTCACATATGGCTGAGATTTTTCCAAAATAGTTCCGCGCTCAAATTTAAATTGCGCAAGTTGATCAACAGACACTTTAGTGCTATCAGCCTTAAACCAAAGGGTACCATCAAACACAAAAGAACCATGCAAAGCATCAAATTTTGAAAAATTGTTAATAAAAAGACCCACGTCCACAGAATTTGGAACATGTTTTGCATTAAGTTGCTCTTGTGAATCAATAGTTTTGAGATGTGGCACTAATTCGAGACTAGCACTATGGCTGCACAAAAAATAGCCTATTGCCGCATACAAAACAAAGGTAGTAAACAACATCATGGCAAAAGGCAACGTATACCCCAAACCCTTTTCAGACGTGTGAACCATTTTTTCACTCCATTTTTATAACCAATTTTTTATATCGGCATAAGCACATGTTTCAAAAGATCATTGGCATGTGATACCCAAATAATATCGATACCTTCCAAAATATCTTCCATACCAAAAACCTC
This sequence comes from candidate division TM6 bacterium GW2011_GWE2_41_16, assembly GCA_000996695.1. Lineage (GTDB taxonomy): Bacteria > Babelota > Babeliae > Babelales > Babelaceae > GWE2-41-16. The sequence continues at coordinate 6,172 of LCAT01000032.1, forward strand.
AGGTTTATTTTTTGCCGGAAGAATTACATGCGAAATACCATTACGTGAGATTTATCTCACCGGTCATCGCATATTCGCCGTTAATTGGTCGTTTAGTATAGGCTGATAAAATAGCCGACAGCATCGTGATTCCCGCCGAAGGGCCATCTTTAGGTACTGCACCAGCAGGTACATGCACATGTATATCATGTTTAGTAAATAGCAATGGATCAATTTTAAACTCATCAGCATGCGCACGGACATAACTTAAGGCAGCTTGTATTGATTCTTTCATCACATCACCCAGATGACCCGTTATGATCAACCTGCCCTCTCCTGACATGGTTACCGCCTCGATCTGAATAATCTCACCGCCATACATTGTCCATGCAAGACCATTAGCTATGCCAATCTGATTTTTATGATCGCAACCTTCATCTATAAAACGTCGCGGTCCTAAAAAGTTTTCTAAAACATCTCTGTTGCAGCAAAGATGCTCTCCTTTTTCAACCATAAGACGCGCAGCCTTTGATCCAAGTTTACGAATCAAACGCTCAAGTTCACGAACGCCCGCTTCACGCGTGTAGTTGTGAATAATATCCATAAGCGTTTCATCTTTGAATGCAATGGCTTCACCATCCAAACCTGAATCAAACAGAGCCTTTTTAATAAGATGGCGTTTTGCAATCTCGCATTTTTCTTCATCGGTATACCCAGAAAGTTGAATAATCTCCATACGATCACGCAGAGGCTCGCATATGCCATCAAGAGAGTTTGCTGTTGCAATAAAAAGCACCTTCGAAAGATCGAACGGTACGCCCAAATAGTTATCATAAAAACCATTATTTTGGTTGGGATCGAGCACCTCAAGTAATGCTGCCGATGGATCACCCTTAAAATCAGCGCCTATTTTATCTATTTCATCGATAATAATAACCGGATTCGTCGATGCAGCCTTGCGCATTCCCTGAATCAATCGACCAGGCATTGCACCAACATACGTACGTCTATGCCCACGAATTTCGGACTCATCCTTAACGCCGCCCAACGCCATACGAAAGTATGAGCGATCAAGGCATCGTGCTATGGACTTGCCAAGCGATGTTTTACCAGTACCTGGAGGACCAACAAAACATAATATCGGCGCGAATCCATCGGTATTTAGTTTTTTCACTGAGATAAAATCAAGAATACGATCTTTGATTTCTTTAAGACCATAATGGTCTTGGTCTAATACTTCTTGGGCATGCGCAAGATCAAGATTGTCTTCTGTTTCAATGCCCCAGGGTAATGCCAGCAACCAATCAATGTAGGTGCGCAACACGGATGCTTCCATTGAGTCAGAAGACATTTTTTCGAGACGTTGCAGTGATTTTTCAAACTCTTTGCGAGCTTCACTCGAAAGTTTTATTGACTCTGACTTGGTCCATAATTCTGTAATGTCACTCTCGTCATCTTCCCCAAGTTCTTTTTTTATCGCCTTTAATTGTTCGCGTAGAAAGTACTCTTTTTGAGAGCGGTTCATAGACTCACGAGCATTCTGTTTTATCGATTCATCAGACTTTGCATGTTCTATTTCTTCGAGAAAGAATGCATGCAATTTTTCAAAAAAAATCTCAAACGATTTTTCTTCTAATAACTCCTGAGCTCGCTCCACAGAAAGCGTGATGTGTGAAAGAATAAAATCGGCGATTTTTTCTGGGTCGGTCATTTTGCTTAAAATTGCATTAAAATCAGGACCGATCGAACCTCCTTGCTCAATGAGACGCGATGCGCTTTCGCGCAGATCATTAATCATGCGATCAATGCGTACTGAGTTTGGTTGCATCTCAAACGGTATCTTTTCTACCGTTGCCTCAAGCACATTGCGCTCGGTTGTTATGTTTAACACACGAGCACGAGAAACACCGTTCACCAAAATTTTGATGCCGTTATTAGGAATTTGTATGACCCGCATAACGGTTGCAATGGTACCAACGGTATACAAATCATCCGTACCAATAGTTTGCTCTTCGTTTGGTGGAAAGCTCTTTTTGGAAGCAACCAGCAGCACTTCGCGCGGCGGTTTTTCTTCAAGAGCTCGCTGTATACCATCGATGATATGCTCATCGACTACGAGCAACGGTATGATCATGCGTGGAAAAACGACCACATCCATGGTCGGAACAATCGGCAGCGTCAAGGGCTCATGCCGCTCGCCATTTTTTTGAGTCTTCATAGAGCTCCCCCCTTCTAGCGTAAGGTTATTACGTCCCTATATTCAGAAGTTAGAGAACAACCAGATCAAAAAGCAACACTCATAGAAAATGGTGAGAAAACTCTTAGAAAATTTTTTTGTGTAACTAAAAAAAACCGAGAGATTTTGTTATTCAAAACCTCTTGGTTCAAACTTCAGTACCAAATTTAGCAGATGATCATAACTGTTGAATTTGTCCATCAGGGTACTGATCATTGTAAATGGTATACGTACCATCTGATTCTTTTACAACATCAAGTATTCTTTCTTTGTTAGCATCCCATTCAGGATCCTTTTTTCCATCAAATACAACAAGCGTAACATCCATACCACTTTGTATTATCAATTCCTTGACTTTAACAATAGAATTAACAACCCAACTCATATCATTTTCAAAAACACCAGTACCCATCAAAGTCAGGTACAATTTTTTGCATCCAGCAAGATCAGCAGCATACACAGTGCCTTCATATGCTGCATCGAGCAACATTTTTGCAAAATCGTCCCAAGCGGTACCTCTTCCAAGGCGTTTTAAGTTTTGGGCTGAAGTAAAAATTTGCGTAATAATTTGATTTGGATCATTAACCGCAAGACTACTACCAGTCCAAGACCTTATTCCTAATCCCTTACTATTCCATTCAGAATCAGAAATATTTTCTGGACGAGGCATCGAAAAACCAGCCGTAACTTGCACATTTTTATGTATACCGAGCTGAACTGACATCAATGCTTTTGAGCTATCCCATTCTTTTTTAGAATTCTCTTTTAGAAATAATGGTTTATTGGCCATTGGGAGGATTTTTACACCTAATCCTCGGTCAATAAGCCCACGAGGGTCACCTGGTTTATTAAAATAGGTATTATCATACGAAATAAGAATCTTTCCATTCGTTATTGCAAAAAAACTCCCTAAAACATCAGGAATTTTCACGTTTCTCAAAAGATTAATTGATTTTTGAAATTGCCCATATACCCCGGCATGAGGCACAAAATACATGCGATATATAGCTGCGGGCATTGCTGATAAAGAGGCTTCTTCCCCTTGAGCAGGACCACCTACATAATTTATTATGCCATTTTCGGGTTCATCACGAGATTCAAGACAATTAAAGTTTGATGCTACCTGAAAAGCAGCTTCACGATTGACAATATTAGCTTGCATAGCACCAATATCAACATACTTTCTAAATTTTGAGCTTGCCCTTTTTTCCGTATATTGACCTTCAATAATGTTAAGCCTGCCGTCACCTGGATGTGCTTTTTTAGCCCATTCTTTTCGCAGAAATTCAACACTCCTTATTTCAAAGCTGCCGACCGCAAAACGACCTTTTGGTGTTTGCAAATAGGCATCACCACTTTGCCATTCATTTCCATCTTTATCTACAATGGCAATAATAGCTTGCCCCGCCACATCAACAATTTTTTTAGGCGACGTTTTGGACTGATTTTTAAACAAAGTTCTAAAATATTTGTCTGCAACAAGATGCGGAATTGATACCAAAGGTTCATATTGTTGAAGATCTTTATTTTCATATGGATATTTTTCAGGCATACCTACAATATGCTCAAAAAGCTCGATACGCCCAATTTGTTCTTCCGGCAGAGCTCGTTTCAATGTGACTAAATCTTGTGAAAATTGACGCACAAGCTGCGAGTTGCCGTACATATGCATACACGATGTAACACATGCTATGGCAAAATAGCACACTTTTTTCATCACACTCTCCTTACAAAAAAATAACTTAAATCGCCCCAAAAAATTGTAGCGCTGCTTATTCAAAATCGAGTAGGGGGGAGCGCGAGCTCCCGCCCTCTCACACCACCGTACGTACCGTTCGGTATACGGCGGTTCATGCTGACACCGACAAATCATAATATC
>LCAT01000033.1:0-4200 GCA_000996695.1 candidate division TM6 bacterium GW2011_GWE2_41_16
ATTAGAAATTTCTGAATCAGAGTTTGAATCGGCTGATATCGATTTTTTATCCATCAAAATTTTGCTCTATCAAACAGGCTATTTGACGATTAAATCATACAACAAAACGGATAGAACGTATGTATTGGGTTATCCGAATGCTGAAGTTGCGCATGCATTTATCAACAAGCTCATGTTTTATGTGGGTAAGCTTTCTGAGAGTGATTTTAGCGCAGGCATTCGAAAAATTCGTTTAGCTTTGCAGTCTGATGATATTGAACTGTTCGTTGAACAATTTAACCATATGCTTAGCATGATTCCCTTTATGTTGTTTAAACGTGGAGAAGCTTTTTATCAAACGATTTTCTTTTTGATCTGTCAGGCAGCTGGCTTTAAAACACGAGTTGAGGTGGCTACTGCTTTGGGTAGCATTGATGCCATGATCGAGTTTGGCTCTAAAAAATATATTTTTGAGTTTAAAATCGATGATTCAGCCAAAAAGGCTCTTGAACAAATTAAGCGCAAAGAATATTATCGCGGATTTCTTGCCCAAGCAACAAAGCAACAACTGGTTTTGGTTGGAGTGAGTTTTGATACTGTTACACGTCAAATCAATGAATACGAAATCGAACGTATGAATACAATCATGTAAGATATGCAATTCAATTGCATATCTTACATGATGATTTTAAAAGATTGGTCTAATTGATATTTTTAAACATGTTGGGCAAATATTTTTTTTAACAGGTTATTCAAACTACAAAGGACCCCGGTTTTTCCCAAGGCCCTTTGTGGTTTGCATAACCTGATGTTTTTAAAGCACAATCATAGTTGTGTATCGATTAAAAGCCGAGGCCACCGCGGATCCAAATGCCCCATTGATTTGCCGAGCAGCATTTTTTGGTTGATGCAAGATCGAACTCGGCACCGATGTCCATGAACGGTTTCCAGTCACAAGCTTTCCACTCGTAACCGACCGTACCAAAGAACTTGTTGACCAGCTGAGCAGCTGCTGCGCCCGAGCATTTGTTGAGACTTGCTGGGGTGATGGTTGTTGGCGTGTAAGTACGAGGATCTACGAGAGCTCCAGTTGCTGCTTGTTGAAGTAACTGTTCTGTTGATGATGATTCAAATGCATGTTTCCCTGCGAGGTTGCTTATTGGATTAGGAATTGTGTTCGTAGGAGGATTTGTGAAGTTCAAAACAGCATCGGGTTGCAGTAATGGATTTACGTACAAGAATCCATTGTTTGATGTGTTAGCAGTAGGAGCAATATAAAGATCAACGGCTGAGTCAGGTGTTGCTGCTAATGTTATTGTTGCGCCACTCTCGGATGTTGATAAACCAAATCCATTGTTTTTTTGTGAGTAAATTGCAGTTGGTACACCATTAACTGCTGCATTAATTACAGGAGCTGCTGTAGGACCGTTAACGGTATATCCTACTGCATCAACAGGCGCGTCGCCTTTGAATGCATAAATGCCGGTAAGTGTGTTAACTGCCGCGCCGCCAATGCATACGTTTTCTTTGCTTGAGCCATAGAGGTTGTAGCCCAGGCCAAAGTTCCAGCCGCAGTTGCTGTATACAAACTTCAAGGTTGCATCGCCGCGTACGCCAATCGATACTTTTGCGCAGCGGGTTGCGTAATCGATTGCGTTAAACAAATGGTTATCATAGGTGAGGCCGGTTGTTTGCATTTGGTATTCTTTGAGCAGCATGTAACGGCTCATTGTTCCTTTGCCCGTAAAATCGAAGCTACGTACTTGGGTGTTTTGGAACATGTGGGTCAAGTCGCCTTCAAAGTACACGGTGAGTTTTTGGTTGTCATCGCAGTTCCATAGTTCTGCGTGTGCCGAGAGACCACCACCGAGTTCCCAGTGCCTGCCGTTACCGATCATAGGTTTAAATACATCTGCTTGGTAGCAGCTGTCGATTTTGGTACCGGTTGGGCATACGCCTTTGAGGTAAATGCCTACATGGTAATCTTCACAATTCAAAAAGTCATAACCAAGCATCAGGTCAACGTCTGCAATGCCCCATTTATTTTTAGCGCAGCAATCGGTGTTAAAGCGGCCATAGGACCATTTGTGTTGCATGTCACCGAACGTAAAATCGCCGCTTAATGCATCTTGAATTGATAGAGCCACAGGTTCTGTTTGGGTCAGTGCTGCCGGTGCGCCTTCTTCCGTGTTTATTGTGTTCATGTAGCCTGCAGGGAATGGTGTTTGATCGAATGCTATTGTTGAGGTTACCGGTGTTGGGCAGCCTGGGCATGAGCCGCAGCCGCAGTTTGTTTGTAGTTTCCATTGTGACCAGATCATGGGAGCAAATGCACGAAAGTACAAGCCTGATGCGCAGCCACCAAACCCGAGGTAAAGGTTAAAGTCAATCAAAAAATTTTGTATTTTTGGTCTAAAGCTGATTGAGCCGGTGCCGTAGGTTGATAAACCGAAGTAATCTGCAACGATTGCATCCGATGATCCGGATTCAAAACCTGCGAAGTTGAGCGTGCTGCTGCCAAACAGGCAGCGTGCAATACGAGCGCTATCGAATGTTTGCTGGTATGCCAAGTTGGCGCCAAGACCGCCGGTCATGCAGCAGTTTGTTGAATATTGATGCTCATATGGGAGCATTTCTCGTGCGGTGTTTGAACCTACCGAACGAGGAATGAACATGGTGTGTGGTGTGCAGCAGCAGTTTTTTTCGGATCTACCAGTTGAGCTTGTGCTTGAACCGCCGCAGCATGAGCCTGCTGAAACGGCAAAAACCGTCGAGAGCAGCGCAAGCGGCAAAATTGATTGGACAAGATGCTTCATAAAAAAACTCCTCGTGTTAAAAAAGGTCATATGACAAATATGGTGGAGACCGTTTTTTCTGATCCTTCCTATTTCAAAAAAAATTCATAAATTTCTTGAACACTCTAGTCAAAACATTTTTATAGCGCAACCCTTTGAAAGAAGTGCTTTTAATAAGGGCAGAGCCCTTATGTATAGCGAAGTTCAACTGAAAGGGCCCCGGTTTTACCCGAGGCCCTTCGTAGTGTGCGATGTTGTGTGTTTTTATTACACCAACCGATTAGAAGCCGAGGCCACCACGGAGCCATACGCCCCATTGGTTTGCCGAGCAGCATTTTTTGGATGTTGCAAGGTCAACTTCTGCACCGATGTCCATGAAAGGCTTCCAGTCGCAAGCTTTCCACTCGTATCCGATGGTTCCGAAGATCTTGTTAACGATCTGCGATGCTGCTGCGCCCGAGCATTTGTCGAGGTTTGCAGTTGTCAATGTTACTGGAGCATACACGCGAGGTGTTGTGAGTACGCCTGCTGATGCACCGGTAATCAATGGAGTTGTTGTCGATGATTCGTATGCTGGTATTATAGTCACAGCGCTTGATCCACCAACATTACCAGAATTTACTAATGGGCAAACATAAATAAAGGCAGCAGTTGTAGCATTTGCAGAAGAAAGTGCAACGGAATTATCTGCAGTGCTTGAAGTTAGCGTGCAAGATCCACAGTTGGAAATTGTTGCTGTGCTTACCGATGTTGACAGACCAAATGTATTATTATGTTGCGAGTAAATAGCTGAAGGATTTGTTGCGAGTAAACTAGTGGCTGCGGTTGTTGTTACATATCCAAGTGCATCAACTGCTGAGCAACCTTTGAATGCATAGGTACCGGTGAGCGTGTTAGCTGCTGCACCGCCGATGCATACTTTTTCTTTACTTGAGCCATAGAGGTTGTAACCGAGGCCGAAGTTCCAGCCGCAGCTGCTGTATTGAAGTTTTAATGTTGCATCACCTTTAATGCCAACCGATACTTTTGCGCAACGGGTTGCGTAGTCGATTGCGTTGAACAGGTGGCCGTTGTATACGTTACCAGTTGTGACACCAGTTGCGCCCGTTGTTCCTGCTTGGTATTCCTTCAAGAGCATGTAGCGGCTCATTGCGCCAGCGCTCTTAAAGTCGAAGCTACGTACTTGGGTATTTTGGAACATATGGGTCAAGTCGCCTTCAAAGTACAAGGTGAGTTTTTGGTCGTCATTGCAGTTCCAAAGTTCTGCGTGTGCCGAAAGACCGCCGCCAAGTTCCCAGTGCTTACTGTTACCAATAAGTGGTTTGAATACATCGTGTTGGTAGCAGCTATCAATTTTGGTACCTGTTGGGCATACGCCTTTGAGGTAGATGCCCATATGATAGTCTTCGCAGTTCCAGAAGTCCCA
>LCAT01000033.1:4292-9914 GCA_000996695.1 candidate division TM6 bacterium GW2011_GWE2_41_16
TGCAGGTTTAATTGTGTGAGTTAAGGCTGTTTCGTCTTGTGCTATTGGCGCTGCCAAGGTGTTCATGTAGCCTGCAGGGAAGTATGTTTGATCCAATGTTGAGGTTGTTGTTACAGATGTTGAGCAGCAGCCGGAGTTTGATCCGCAGCAGCCGCAGTCAGTTTGCAGTTTCCATTGTGACCAGGTCAGTGGAGCAAATGCACGGAAGTAGAGGCCTTTTGCGCAACCGTCAAAACCGAGGTAGAGGTTAAAGTCAACCACGAAGTTTTGGATTTTTGGCTTGAAGCTAATTGAGCCTGATGCTGCTTGTGAGATACCGAAGTAGTCAGCGAGAATATCCTTGGTGCTGTCGCGACCTGCTACTTGACTACCAACGAAGTTGAGGGTGCTGTTACCAAAGAGGCAACGTGCAATGCGGCAGCCGTTGAATGTTTGGTCATATGCTAAGCTTGCACCGAAACCGCCGTTGAAGCAGTCTGAGTACATGTGCTCATAAGGAAGCATTTCACGAGCTGTGTTTGAACCTACTGAGCGAGGAATGAAAATTGTGTGAGGTGTGCAACAGCATGAGCTGCTACTTGAGCAACATGAACTGCCGCTCGAGCAACATGAGCTGCTGCTCGATGTGCTTGAACCACCGCAGCATGCAGAAACGGCGAAAGCCGTTGAAAGCAAAGCAAGCGGTAAAAATGATTTAACAAGATGCTTCATAAAGGACTCCTAGTGTTAAAAACTACCAGTTGTTTCAGGACTCGAAACAACCGACGAGACGTATTCTTTGTTAGCCGTTGTCTACAAAAAACAAATATGTGAAAGATCCCTACACAATCGTCCTGGGCCCTCCTTTCATTTCAAAAAACTCCGTATTTTGAGACCACTCTAGTCAAAACATTTTTACATTGCAACAGTGAATAAACCGCTCTAGTGAATATTTTTAAAAAAAACATTGAAACTTCAACGTTTTTTGCCTCAAAAAAAATTTTTTTAAAAACACAGACTGCCCTTGAGCCAGAAGCCATATTGCTTGACTTTTTTGCATGCTCCAATATCAGATAGGTCGATTTCGAGCCCAAGATCGAGCGATGGGTTCCAATTGTAACAGCAACCTGTATATCCGATGGTTCCAAAAAAAGTATTTGAGACCATGCGTGGCTGAGCTCCGGTGCGGGCATCAAGTTGATCTAATGCGATGATTTTTGGGGTGTATATGCGATCTGCAATGGCGACTAGATCCCCGGTACTTAACTGTTGAAGAAGTTGCGCTTTTGATGATGATTCTTGTGCAATGGTGATGTTTGCAACAGGTGTTGGGTTTGTTATCAGTGAACCGTTATCAATTGCGGATACGTATACAAAGCCATCATTGGTGCCAATGCCTGTTGAGTTGATATACAAGTTTACCGGTGAGTCTACCGCGCCAGGTGCAGTTGCTGTAGCAGTATATTGTGTGGTAGAGAGTCCGTGATTCGTGTTGTATGCCAAATTTTTATCTGAGTAGATTGCGGTTGGTACCGTGTTTATTGTTGCAGAGTCTACGCCATAGCCAATGGCATCAGTATTCGAGTCACCCTTAAAACCGTAATAGCCGATTAACGTTTGGTTTGCAGGTAGTTGATTGATACATACTTTTTCTTTGCTACGAGCATACAGGTTGTAGCCAAGACCAAGGTTCCAACTGTAAGATCTCAGCTCGAGCTTGAGCGTACCATCAAGCTTGCCATTCATAGAAACTTTGCAGGTGCGTGTTGCGTAGTCGATCGCGTTAAAGAGGTTGTTTTTGAAAATGACATTGGCTGGATTTGTTTCAACACTGAATTCTTTGAGAAGCATGTATCTGCTCATTGAACCGCGGTTTATAAAGTCGAACGAGCGCACTTGCCGGTTAGCGAACATATGCGTGATGTTGCCTTCGAAATACAATCCCAAAGAGTATCCACAGCGGCTGATCAAATTGGTGTGCGCTGATAGACCCGTACCAAGCTCCCAGTGTTTGCCATTACCCACCATTGAGTTGAATATTTGTGAGTTATATTCACTATCGATTTTTGTGCCGGTTGGTGCAACCGCTTGAAGGTATACGCCGCAGTGCGAGCAGTCATCGCGATGAAAGTCATACCCCAAAATCAGATCAACGTCTGCAACGTTCCATTTGCCTTTGACGCAGCCGGTCGTGTTAAATCGGCCGTATGCCCAGCTTTTGAATGCATTGCCAAATGTAAACTCACCGCTTAGAGCGTGTTGTACGCTTGTTGCTGGAGATATGCTTTGATTAAGCGCGTTTGAGAGAGGCTGCGGATTCGTTGGTACGGTAAGCGTGTTCATGTATCCAGCAGGAAAGGCAGTTGTGTCAATAGCGTTTTGTTCACTTGCAGACTGGCTGTCGCAGCATGAGTTGAGCATCCAACGGCTATATGCAAGTGGCATGTGTATGCGAGCATACAGGCCGCATGCCCAATTCTCGAGGCCTATGTACAGGTTGAAATCGGTGACAAAAGTCTTAATGGATGGAGAGAATGAGATTGTTCCCGATGCTTTTTGTGACATGCCGTAGTAGTCTGCGAGCAGGTCCTTTTGGGGGTTGCGGCCGGTAACACGGCTGCCTTTAAAACTCAGGGTGTCTGAGCCAAAAAAATAGTCAGCTAACGGGTAAGAATGTGTGGTTGATTGGTACCCAACGCTTACGGCTATGGTTCCGTTCATGCACGGAATATTTTTGTGAGAACAGTCTAGCAGTTCTCGAGAGGTATATGCGCCGATTGATCGTGGAATAAATATGGTTCGTGGACCGGTATAGCATGATCCGCAGTTTGCTGAGTACAGGTTCGACGAACTACCGAATCCTGTCGATCCACAGCTTGCGCACCCAAAAAGTGGTGATTGCGTTATAATTGTGGCAATGCATGTGTACAATAAGATAGGCATAAAACGCTTCATAGTATCTCCTTAAGATATATGTGGTGGGAGCTTTGGTGAGGTCGTGTATACTCTAGGTAAAAGTTTTTCACATTGCAATACAAGGATTTTTGATCATGATGCAATTTTGGCATGCTCTGGTGCAAATTGTTGCGGAAGTCTTTCCCGTTTCCTCCTCAAGTCATGTGCGTTTGCTCGAAAAAATATTTTCGCTTGATAGTGTGCCATCATCCATAGACGGCTTGTTGCATCTGCCCATGCTTGTTATTTTGTTGCTGTTTTATGCTCAGCCTGTGTGGGTATGGATTCATGCTGATTCATTGTGGATAAAAAAAACAGTCAAAGCGATTTGGTGGGGCTTTTGTGCAAGTGTAAGCATGAGTGTTATTGTAGGGATACTGCTTGCCCTGCGTGGTGCGCCTTTATTGCGCATGCCTTTGTGGGGAAGCTTTTTGGTAACGGCGCTGTGGCTTGTTGCTCTTAAACTCGTACAGAATTATGTGAGACGCGACGTATCACTCAACATGTGGCGTGCGCTTGTAATCGGTTGCGTACAAGGATTGTCTTATGGGTGCGGTTTTTCGCGTCTTGCCTCAACTTTTGTAACCGGAAGAATGTTAGGTTTATCGGCCGATAAAGCCTTTTGGTTTAGCTGGTGGATAGACCTACCGGTTATGGCTTTTGGGATTTTTCGGGAAGGTTTTTTTGAGATATATCGTGCTTCATCTGACGGATGCGCTGCGATAACATTTTTCTCTAATTATCTTGTGATAGCCATGGTTATTATGTTAACCGTTGTTGGGTATGGTTGTTTTGTTCTCAGTGCTCGAATGGCGAATCGTGATCAGTTGTGGTGGTGGTCTGTGTACCTAATTTTGCCTCTGACGATTGCGGTCTATAGCAAAATCTAATAAAAAATATACTCATACATATTGATCTGGAAATGCGATTAATGGTCAAATTAGTGTAGTTTAAAATGGCGCCTGCCCGCCGCGTGTCGGCCGTAGCTTGTGCGAAGGCTGATAGTTTTAACGTAGGCTGGGAATGCCAAGGGGTGTAAAAATGCGTAAAGAAGCGGCGTTATGGGCTGGAATGGGATTGATGGTGGGCGCTCTGGTGCTTGCGGGAATATTGGCGGGCTACCATCGGAGTGATGTCTCGATGATTCACTATGCCTCACACCCATTGCCTATTCGCCATTGGGCGGGGGCTTTTGGTGCTCAAGTCGCGGCTTTTTTATTGTATAGTTTTGGTTTGTGCGCATGGTTGGTACTGGCAATGATCTTTGGCCTTGGGTTCTTATGTATACGCTCCTACTTTGAGCGGGATGTGTATGTATGGTATGTTCCTGCTGGCCAAATCACCGGGCTGTGGATGGCAATTTTTGGTTTTGCTGGTTCATTTCATTTACTTGGTTGGGAGCTGTATCGCTCCATGGTTCCTGGCGGGAAAGTAGGGTATGCGTTTGTACATTTTGTTGGCTCTTTTTTAGATAAAATGCCGACAAGCGTTTTGACCGGTACGCTTTTGTTCGCGGGATTAATTTTACTTTTTGGGCTGTCACCTCTTGTGGTTCTTGCTCGTGGAGCTCGTTGGGCTCTATGGCAGATGTGGCGAGGTGTGCGTAGTGGTGTTCGCGCTCTATATCATCGGTATGCTCAACGCAAAAAACCTGTGGTGTACGCCTCTCTTGAGTGGCTGGTACAAGAGAGTGTTGATCCTTTATGCAGCGAAGAGCACTACAAATCTGCGCTGAATGGGTTACACGTATCACAAAAAAATAAAATGGACGAACTAACCATTGACCAACTTGTTGCACAGGTTCTTGTGACTGATATGTCTCAAAAGCAACAAACCGAATGCTCTTTAGCTACCACCTATCATTTGCCGTCGGTGGCTGATTTGGCTTCTGTAAGTGCAAAAGTCGTTAAAGACGATGGCGCGCGTCATGAAGGGCGAGCACGGGTTATTGAAGAAAAATTGCGCACGTTTGGTATTGATGGACGCATTACGTCAGTGAGCGTTGGTCCTGTTGTAGTCGTATACGAGTTTTTGCCCGCTATTTATGTGAAGGTAAGTCGTATTGTGGCGTTTGAAGATGATCTTGCATTGGCGCTTGAAGCACACTCGTTACGCATTATTTCGCCCGTGCCTGGCCAGGCAACGGTACGGCTCGAAGTCTCGCGCAGTCAGGACGAGCGTGCTCCTGTGCATTTTAAATCGTTATGTGAGCAGGTGCTATCCAAGGAGTCCACGAAAACAAAATTTTTTGGGCAAGCTCTGCCGGCATTGCTTGGATGTGATGTCATTGGTGATCCTTTTTTGATCGATCTTGCAACGCTGCCGCACCTGTTGATTGCCGGGGCTACCGGATCAGGCAAATCGGTTGTTTTACATAGTTGTATTGCAAGTTTACTTATGATCAAAACGCCTGCTGAGCTTGGTATCATTTTGATTGACCCCAAGCAGCTTGAGTGTGCCATGTACCAAACGTTGCCGCACATGATTTTTGCACCGATTACCTCAACGCCTGAAGCAATCAAAGCGCTTATGTGGATGATAGGTTTTATGGAAGATCGTTATAAGGCGATGGCAGCATCAGGTGCCCGTACGTTCGAAGATTTTGTGCGTATGATGGATCAACCTCAACAGCGTATTGTTTTGATCATTGATGAGCTTGCCGATCTGATGCTTACGGCGGGTAAAGAA
>LCAT01000034.1 GCA_000996695.1 candidate division TM6 bacterium GW2011_GWE2_41_16
TTTATTTTTAGAACGACCGTTTAGATCGATTCAATACGCACAACCGTAAATGATTGGCGATGACCAAGCTTTCTGCGATATTTCTTGCGACGCTTCCATTTGTATACAATAACCTTTGGTTCACGTGCATGCTTGATAACCGATGCTTTGACGGGCGTATCGAGAAATGGTTGACCAATTTCAACCGTGTCTTTATCGAGACGACGCAAAAGCACTTCATCAAATATGACTGTTGAGCCTTCTACTGCATCAAGTTTTTCTACAGCAATAGTTTTGCCTTCGAGCGCTTGATATTGTTTGCCACCTGTTTTTATAATGGCATACCGTTGAAACATTCCGTTTGTTTCCATTGAAAAAAAACCTTTTTGAGAGAGTTTTACACACCGCTGAGATGAACTCAGGTTCGTATTTTTTAATACAAAAATCATGTTCTTATTGTAACAAAGGCCTTAAATCTGTCTAATTTTTTTGTTTGCTCAACAACTTTTCACACGCTATGCTGGGGAAGGCCTTCTGCATTTGTTGAGAGGAGTGAGAATGCAAAAACATACACGTTTGTGTACTATTTTTTTTTGTATAGCCATCTGTTTTATTCCAAAAAACATGTGCTTTATCAAAAAAGATCTTCAAATAACACCTAAAAAATCGATGGCTCCTGCATACGTTTTTACTGGTGTACTGCAAACAACGGGTGCAGCCATTATGTATATAGGTTGCCAAAAAATTTTTCCAAAGTATAAAAAATTTTCTCTTGCCGCTTGCTCGTGCATGTTAGGAGCCCAAGCGCTTTTATATACCCAAACACTTGCCGAATACAGCCACGTTATATTAGCACAGGAATCGTTCTCAATTATATATGCAGAAGCATTAGTCGAAACGATTCAAAAATATCTCATGTATGCACTTATCTCACAAATCGCATATAACCATATCAGTGCTATTTTGACGCAACCAAAAAATAGGTACTTCTCTGCTCAAAATATAGTGAGCATTAAAAATATTTTAGAAAATCTCAAAAGTACTTATACAAAAAAAGATCAAATCGTTCGATTAAAAGCAGAAAAAGCAACACAGACCTGCACCCTTTTAGAACAATGTATTCAAGGACATTCTATTGAATGCATTGATATAATAGAAGCGCAAGATCAATGTGAACTTCTCAACGAAATATTTCTACTTCTTAACGCCATTGATACCTGTAAAAATAAAGATATCGCAACAAAAATATCCGCAATGCACCAACTCAATGAGATGATTGAAACTTGGAATCAACTTGCTCAAGCGTTATACCTTAAAATTGGTAGACTAGATGCTCGTTTCGTTTCGCTCATACGTTTTGAATCATTTATAAGCACATGGACGCGACTTACCGTGCGCCCATTAAAAAAATAGAAAAGGGTTTGGTAATGGTAGCGCAAAACTCTCATCAAAAAAACAATTCTTCCATTGCTTGGTTTCGATTGGCCGAGTTTGTTGAACGCAAAGAAAAAGAACGTGCTTTAGCAATGCTTAAATTGCTCGTTCATTCAGTACCAGACCGCGCGGTGGCAACGCAACTTCATGCCGACTTGTTACGTGCTTTTGATGACGAGCGCGCATTTGATGCATACAGCGAAGCTGCAACATTTTATACAAATGCAGCACGCAAAGACCAAGCATACGTTATCCATGAACAAATCGTGTTGTACGCGCTCTCATTATTCAAGTACGATTTTGCAAAAGCGCATATTCTCAAAACTCATTTACACACCGAATACGAGCAAGCACATCTATGTATGCGCTCAATTTTAGATCTTTTATGTTTTTTTGAACAAACGGCAGAACGTGACAATTTCGTCACTTGGGCATGCGACACCATCGCTCACACAAAAATTCGCAACGAAAATTTTTTAAAAAAACTCAGAGCTCTGGATGAAGGACGATATGTTTCTCTTTCAGCTGCTCTACTCGATTAACATAGGCGTTCGCCTATTCTGACGTGGGTCTGGCTCAAGCATTATGTCGTCGGGTTAAAGACTCTGGCCTCGGGGGCTATTTATTCTGTTGGCACAGTAACCACGCGCTCAAAAATTTTTTCAAGATCTTCAAACGATAAACACGCTGCTTGCTTTGATGCAAAAAAAACAAAATCATACGCACTGGAAACTGCGTATTTTTCAAAAAAAATATGTTTGAGTCTGCGACGCAACAAGTTTCGTTGCACGGCTGGACCAAACACACGTGGAATCACAATCAAAATTTTTGCCTGAATTTCTTTTTTTGGCGCTCGTTTAACATCAAGCCCACACACACGCATAATGCGTCGAGAAAATCGTATAAGATGTATGGCATCAAATCGCGAAAAGCGGGTCATGGACCGAAAATCTGACGCCATAGCATCCTAAAACTTGATAAAATTATGCGCTAACTGCAAGACGCTTACGTCCTTTTGCGCGACGACGATTGATAATCTTGCGACCATCGTGAGTTGCCATACGCATCAAAAATCCGTGCTTACGGTTGCGTTTTTTGCGTTTGCAAAGATAGGTAATCGACATATAAACCTTCCTGAGTTCTTAATACATTTTGTTTTTCAAAACATATCTACAGTGTAAAAAAAATCATCACAACTGACAAATTATATCGTAATTTTCTGCTGTTTTTTTCTTATTGAGGCTGAGAAACCACCGGTTGAGACTGAGGCGCCACCGGTTCCAAATCAAACATCAACTGATCCTCAGCATCTTTACCTTTTTTCTTTTGGGCTTCTGCTGGTAGAGATGTTGTCGTTGCAGCCGTTGGAATATTCAGTACGTAATCTTCGACCGAACAAGTTGCACTTGTACCAGCGGTCTTTGTGGTAGAAGTTGTTGTTTTAGAACAGCCACGTTCATGCCCTAAAATAGTACTATCGACACATGAAAGCGCCATAATTGCTGCCGCCTCTTGAGGAGACATCTTTTTACTAGGAGATAAAGCAAACTTTTGTACACTTTCTTCGCTCTCTCCAAGCAATGATGCAAGATCAGAAATATCCTCGAGACTCGCCCTTCTTGGAATTGCAACAAATTTTTGTTCTTTTTGAGGAATTGTCGTTGCTTTTTGTTCTTGCATAGCTTGTGAAATGACTGTCATCGTGCATGCTAAAAGCACTATATATTTTTTCATCATAATAAAACCTATAATCGTTTAGTTATTTTTTTAAAACATCATCCATAATACGCACAAATACTTCTACTGAATACGCATCCAACGCAAAACCACCCTGCACTTGGCGCTTTTGACCACCACATTTAATGCCACGTTCTGCTAATTTTTTAGTAATAGTCTGAGCAAGCTCAATCTTATCTTGAGGTACTACCATCATAAAATTACCCTTAGAACCTGCAGCCGTTACAAGAACAATAGTCGTTTGAGTTGCTTTGGCTGCAATCATTGCACTATTCTCGGTAAACACTTTTGGATCAGTAGCACCAAGGTTAACTATCGCATATGGACCGTACGCACCATTGCAAGCAGACACAATTTCTTCATTAATTTTAAGTTCAAGAATCGTTTTTGCTAAACCGTTGATAGTCTTGTTTTGGTCCTGAGCAAGAGTATGCAGCTTTTGACACGCATCACCGACAGAATCCATATCCGTTTTGAGCAACAAACTCAAAGCTTTTTGGGTAGCATACATATGCTGTATTTTTTCAAGCGCCACAGTTCCTGTAACCGCTACAATACGCCTTACTCCAGCGGATAATGCAGAAGACTCAATAATCTTAAAGCTTCCAATATCACCGGTATGGCGCACATGCGTTCCGCCACATAGTTCAGCAGAAACATCCGATACGCATACAACACGTACGGCCTCTGGATTATATTTTTCACCAAAGAACGCTTTGGCACCTTTTTTAGTTGCTTCTGCAAGCGATGTTTCACAAATCGAAACCGCATGATTTGCACAAATAGCACGAGTAACAAGCTTTTCAACATCTTCTATTTGTTGCTGGGAAACATGCTCATGATATGTAAAATCAAAACGTAGGTATTCGGCACACACAAACGAACCGGCCTGTTTGATTTCACCGCCCAGTTCGTCAAACAGCGCACTTTGCAAAAGATGTGTTGCGGTATGATTGCGAGCAATAGCCAAACGATATTCTTGATCAATGCGTTGATCGATATTCAGACCAACTTTAAGAGCTATAGGAAGCGTAAGTGAAAGAGCATATGCGTTGCCTACCTTTATGATAGAATCAAGTGCAAATTTTTCTTTACCAATTATCACTTCTCCACGATCCTGCACCTGACCACCACACTCAGCATAGAAGCATGTCTGATCTACTAAAGCCCAACAAGAAGTATGTTCGGGAACTTCCTGCACTGATTCAAACACACCATCAACATCGATAAGCAATGCTTTAATGGTTGCTTGGGTATGTAAAACATCGTATCCAACAAACTTGGTAATAATACCCTGATCGTTTGTTGGTACATTTTTTTGCTTTTGTTTACCACTCGACAATGCACGCTGCTGCTCCATTGCATGCTCAAAACCTTCAAGATCAACTTTTAGATCATGTTCATGAGCAAGAAGCTTGGTAAGCTCGAGTGGAAAGCCATACGTGTCATATAATACGAAAGCTTCTTTGCCACCGATTGTGTCGCCCTTTTTGAGGCTTCGTGCATATTTTGCAAACAATACGGTACCCGATGACAAATTAGCTTCAAAGCGTTCAACTTCATGTTTAATAATAGTCTGAATGCGATTACGTTGAGCCCATACTTCAGGAAAAATATTCTTGTACGTATTGATGCATACATCAACCGCTTTAAAAACACTTTCTGGACCAGAGAGTTTTTGAGCGAATAACGTCGCACGACGAATAATTTTTCTGATCACGTACCCACGACCTTCATTCGATGCATCAGCACCATCGGCTAAAGCAAAAACGCTTGAGCGTACATGATCACCGATAACCCGAAAGGCCACTTTTTCTTTTTCCGAACATTCTTCATAAGATCGACCATACACTTGACCAATGGCCTTAAAGAATGGCTCAAAAATGTCAGTATCAAAAATAGTATCTTTTTGCTGCATAACCATACACAGCCGCTCAAAGCCCATACCTGTATCCACACCGGTACGTGCAAGAGGCACAAGAGTACCATCGGCCTGACGGTCATATTGCATAAAGACCAGGTTCCAAATTTCTATAAAACGATCGCCCGATGAACCCGGACCGCTATTGTCTGGACCGGTACCATATGCCTCGCCACGATCAACATAAATTTCAGTACATGGACCGCATGGACCAGTGTCACCCATTTGCCAAAAGTTATCTGCATCGCCAAGACGCACGATACGTTCATACGGAATACCAATAACATCGTGCCAAAGATCGTAGCTTTCTTGATCGTT
>LCAT01000035.1 GCA_000996695.1 candidate division TM6 bacterium GW2011_GWE2_41_16
AGGAGTCCACGAAAACAAAATTTTTTGGGCAAGCTCTGCCGGCATTGCTTGGATGTGATGTCGTTGGTGATCCTTTTTTGATCGATCTTGCAACGCTGCCGCACCTGTTGATTGCCGGGGCTACCGGTTCGGGCAAGTCTGTGGTGTTGCATAGTTGTATTGCAAGTTTGCTTATGACCAAAACGCCTGCTGAGCTTGGTATTATTTTGATTGACCCCAAGCAGCTTGAGTGTGCTATGTACCAAACGTTGCCGCACATGGTTTTTGCACCGATTACCTCAACACCTGAAGCGATTAAAGCGCTTATGTGGATGATAGGTTTTATGGAAGATCGTTATAAGGCGATGGCCGCATCGGGTGCACGAACGTTCGAAGATTTTGTGCGTATGATGGATCAACCTCAACAGCGTATTGTTTTGATCATTGATGAGCTTGCCGATCTGATGCTTACGGCGGGTAAAGAATACGGCGGGTAAAGAAATCGAATTACACCTTGCACGTCTTGCTCAAATGGGACGTGCTGCAGGGATTCATTTGATTTTTGCAACCCAGCGACCATCCGTTGATGTGCTTACTGGCCTTATAAAAGCGAACTTTCCTGCACGGCTTGCGCTTAAAGTGGCAAGTAAGATCGATTCACGCATTATTATTGATATGTACGGAGCTCAGAGTCTTTTGGGTAAGGGTGATATGTTATTCTTATCTCCGCAGGGTGCATGCACGCGTGTGCATGGTGCCTACGTAACAAGCGCTGATGTAGAAAAATTGGTGTCTATACATGCGGACCAGCAAGAAAGTGCATTTCATCAGTTTAATGAGTTTGCTGTAACAACTAGTGCGCATGGTGCAATGGGTGATGACGAAGACCCGGTGTTGTACCAGCAGGTGCGCACGTACGTTGCAACACGTGAGGACGTGTCAATATCATTACTCCAAAGACAGTTCAGGATTGGTTTTAATCGTTCGGCGCGGTTGATTGATCAGCTTGAACGTGATGGATTGGTTTCGTCTGCCCAGGGCGCAAAAACACGTAAAGTGTTGCGCTAAAAGATGGGAAGATGGTTTAAGAGGGTTTTATATATAAGGGTTCCACCCTTAACCCGCAAGGGTATTCACCCTTGACCCACTGATAAAAGACATGAGCCCCTTGCTTGCCAGCCATAGCCTCGTGCGACGGCTGGACCCATGACCTAGCCCCGTGCCCGCCGAAGCTTTATGCGTAGGCTGGGAGCGCTTGACCTGGCTTGCCAGCCATAGCTCGTGTTCGACTTAGCTTTATGCGAAGGCAGATTGGCGACGGCTGGTGACATGGACAAGAGGGTATAGGTCAATACAGGCGCCTGCCCGCCGAAGTCTCCAGATAATAGCAAGAGCGTTTTATCTGGGCTGCGTGCCGGACGTAGCTTTAGCATAGGCTGGTAAGCTTGTACGTAGGCTGGGAACGCCTGCGTTTGATCGTTTGGCTATTATACCGTTTTTATCACGCTTTTCTTGACAGATATTAAAATTAACGCGAGCATAAAAACAGTACCTGTGTTAATTTTATAAAAGCTTTTAATACGCATACTTTTTTGATACAAAATTTGTAATCTTTTTGCCAAGGAGCGGCGTATGATGCTAACACGCGCGTTTTTGAGTGCAGCAGTAAAAGACATGGAGTTTATGGGCCTTGGTGAGTGTTCTCTCGGTGAGAGCCCACTGTCGTGGACCGGTTTTTGTATCGATTCACGCTTGATTCGTTCCGGCGAGTTTTTTGTTGCGTTGATCGGTAAAAAACATAATGGACACGCCTTTATTGCCGATGTTGTGGCTCGTGGCGCGATCGGTTTGCTCATTGCACGTTCGCAAAAATCGTGTCTTGATGTGCTTGCTCCCCAAGTTCGCGATTCGCTTTTTATTATGATTGTTGAAGACACCCACTCAGCATTTTTGGCCATTGCATATGCATGGCGTCAAAAAATAAAGGCTTCAGTTGTGGGTATCACAGGATCCGTGGGCAAAACAACAACTAAAGAAATGCTTGCTGCGTCGGTATGTGCATCGGGCAAAAAGTGTGTTGCTTCAGAGGGGAATCAAAATACCTTACTTGGCGCAGCGCTTACGATTATGCGTGTTCGTCCTGAGCATGATGTTGTAATTTTTGAAATGGGTATCAGTAAACGTGGTGAAATGGCCGAGCTGGTTGATCTGGTAAAACCGACCCATGCAACGATCACTACAATTGGGCATTCACACCTTGAGGGATTGGGTTCATATCTGGACATAGTAATTGAAAAGCGCGATATATTTTCGCGTTTTTTTAGTGGCAACGTCGGGATCATTAATGGAGACATTCCTTTACTGAGTAACATGTCGTACAATCACCCGGTTGTGCGTGTTGGTCAAAAAATGTCGAACCAGATTCAGGCACGCAAGGTACAAGTTTCATCGCATTCAATATCGTGTGTTATTAAAATTTATCAAGAAAAATATGCGGTTACTTTGCCTACCGGGCACATTGGTCGCGTTACCAACGCCTTGTCGTGCATTGCGCTTGGGCACTCACTTGGATTACCACATGATGTACTTATTGAATCGGTGCAAAAATCGTATGATGTTGCCGGTCGTTTTGAGCGTCGTTTAAGTAAAAAACATGATTCATTCTTTATTAACGACTGCTATAACGCATCCCCCGAAAGTATGAAAACGGCATTACTTACCTTTGAGCGGCTTGATGCGCAAGGCAAAAAAATTGCAGTCATCGGCGACATGTTAGGGCTTGGGGTTAATTCGTTATTTTGGCATCGTCAACTCGGACGTTTTTTACGTAAAGTGCCATCTTTGAGTAAGGTTGTGTTTGTGGGTTCGTCGGTTGAATGGGCAAATAAAACCTGTCCATTTGGCCTTGAACGCGTATGCGTGCCAAGCTGGAAAGAAGCCTGCAAAGTTTTGGAAAGTGAACTTTCGCCACAATCGCTTGTTTTGGTGAAAGGTTCGCATGATATGGGGTTAAGTAATTTAGTTGATACATTCTGTGTACAAGAGGGATTATAGCGTGAACATAGAATTTCATAATCCTTTGTACCATAAGACGGTGCTCCCGCGTGAAGTTGCTCAAAATATTATCACCAAGCCTGGTGGCGTGTATGTTGACGCTACCTTTGGCGGTGGCGGTCATACCAAGGAAATTTTGAAAGCTGATCCGACCGCGCGAGTTATTGCAGTGGATTGGGATAAAAATGCGCTTGAAAAAAATAAAGAGCTTTTAGGTGCTGATCAAGAGCGCGTGACGTTTTTGTGGATCAATTTTATCGCGCTTGAAAAAACACTGCGCGAAAAAAAACTGGGTTTGGTCGATGGTATCATTGCTGACTTTGGCACCTCGCAAGAGCAGCTGATGCGTGGCGAAGGTTTTTCGTTTAGTACGGATACTCCCCTTGATATGCGCATGTCCAAGGAGCACCAAAAAATAACAGCAGCCGGCATTGTGAACCGTGCCTCAGAAAAAGAGCTTGAGCATATTTTTTTTACGTATGGCGAAGAGCGACATGCACGTATTATTGCTAAAACTATCGTTGAGCAGCGTGCAAAAAAATACATTCAAACTACTGGTGATTTGGTAAGCGTGATAACCAGTGTTATTTGGGTTAAACGCGGGCAAATTCATCCTGCTACGCGTGTGTTTCAGGCGTTGCGTATTGTGGTTAACCATGAGCTTGAGCATATTGAACAATTGCTTGAGAGTGCTGCGCGAATCGTTAAGCCTGGCGGCAGACTGCTCTGTATAAGCTTTCACTCTCTTGAGGATCGCATCGTAAAACAGTTCGCACGTTCACATAAAGAACTATGGAACATGCACCGTGATCTTGTGGTGCCAACTGAAGAAGAAGTGCATCAAAATGCTTCATCTAGATCAGCCCGTATGCGCGTATTGGAGCGCAAATCATAAAGGGTTGATTGAGTTATTTAATAGCTATGGTATGATCGTTGTTTATTGTCGCTCTGAACAAAAAATATTGTCAGGGCGACTTCAATTATTTAGATATGTCACCAGGTCAAGCGCTGGGCGCTTGCGGGTCAAAGGGTAGAGCCCTTAGTGATTTGTTATTCACAGGCTCATTAATTTTGAGAGGAATTTTTCTACCATGAAACATCAGAAACGGAACCTTCGGGGGATTTTCCAGTCGATAGGTTTGGTCTTTGGCGATATTGGTACAAGCCCTATCTATGCGCTTGCGGCTTTTTTTACGTTGATTCCATCAACGCCAGGTAACGCTCTTGGTATTATTTCGTTGATTATTTGGGCGTTGACCATCGTCGTATCGATTAAGTACGGCTGGCTTGTGATGAGTTTGAGTAAAAAATCTGAGGGCGGCACGATTGTGCTCAAAGAGCTTTTAGTGCCACTATTACGCTCGCCTCGTCAAATTGCTATTGCATCGTTTTTATCAATTTTGGGTATCTCTCTGCTCATCGGTGATGGGGTTATTACACCCGCTGTTACCATTCTTGGTGCGGTCGAGGGGCTAATTTATATTCCTGGACTCGAGTATCTCAAGGGTAATATCGTTTTAGTGTGTATTGCAGCGGTCATTGCTATAGCTTTATTTATGTTTCAAAGGCAGGGTTCAGATCGTGTATCATCAGCTTTTGCGCCGGTCATGTGTCTGTGGTTCGGCGTATTAGCCTTCTCTGGTATTGCAGCCATTACACAGTATCCAGCTATTTTGTATGCGCTTAATCCATACTATGGCATAGCGTTTTTATATCAGCATGCGATGCATGGAATGTTCATTTTATCTTGTTTGATTTTGTGTATAACCGGAGCCGAGGCTTTATATGCGGACATGGGTCACTTGGGCCGTCGTCCGATCAGCATTGCGTGGATTTTTGTGTTTATAGCACTTGCTCTGAACTATCTTGGCCAAGGCGCTTTTGTGGCAAGTTGCGGGTGCGGAGGCCTTGAGGTTAACGTGCTTTTTGCAATGGTACGTCATCAGACTGCGCTTTTGTATATTCCTTTTGTTGTTTTAAGTATATGCGCGGCGGTTATCGCGTCGCAATCGCTTATTAGTGGGGTATTTTCAATCGTGTATCAGGGTATTTCTACACGTATTTTGCCGATTTTTAAAATCGACTATACCTCGACGCAACTGCGATCACAGATTTACATCGGTTTTGCTAATTGGTTTTTGTTAACCTGTGTGCTTATCGTTATGTTTGTGTTTCAATCAGTTGCGCGGCTTACGGAGGCATACGGTCTTGCTGTTGCCGGGACGATGGTTATTACCGGTATCCTTGC